>JBFLKR010000038.1:0-5993 GCA_040883295.1 Acidimicrobiia bacterium | reverse complement strand
CCGAAGGTCGCCCACGCCCGGAGCCCGAGGCCGGCCACGAACAGGAGCAGCAGCCCCCAGCGAAGGCCCGGGTCGACGGCGAGCTGGGCCCGGAAGATGTAGGCGAAGGCCACCATGAACAGGATGACGATCCCGTAGAAGAGGTGGAACGAGCCCGGGTCGAACCCCTGGGCGAAGAGCAGTAGCCCGAGTCCCACCTGCAGGGCGGTGAAGGCGAGGCCGCCGATCGTGCCGAGCGCGAACCATGGCCCCACCTCGGCCTTGCGAATCGAGGCGACGACCCCCCAGAGGCCGACGACGGCGGTCCATCCGATCGCCACCCACCCCGTGACGCTGTGAATCTCACCCACGGGCGGCTGGCAACGGCATCCGCCGAGTATGGCCCGCTGGGTCCCCCAGTCGGTCACGCACGGCCTGCAGTGGACCCTGCCAGGTGTCGCAAGCGACGACCGGCCGAAAACCCAGCGCGAGGCGGCCGATCTCGGTCAGTCGACGAGGATGGTCTCGTACTCGGCCCGGATGACCTTCTTGTCGAACTTGCCGGTGCCCGTCTTGGGGATCTCGTCGATGAAGACCACCTTGTCGGGCAGCCACCACTTGGCCACCAGCGGCCCGAGGTAGCCGAGGATCTCCTCCTCGGTCGGATGCTGGCCGGGGCGCCGGACCACGAAGGCGACCGGCCGCTCCTGCCACTTGTCGTGCCGGACGCCGACCACGACCGCCTCGGCCACCGCCGGGTGGGCCATGATCGTGTTCTCGAGGTCGAGCGAGGAGATCCACTCGCCACCCGACTTGATGACGTCCTTGGCGCGATCGGTGATGCGCACGTAGCCGTCGGGCGAGATGGTGCAGACGTCGCCCGTCCGCATCCAACCGTCGACGAAGGCGTCCTGGCGGTCGTCGCGGAAGTACTCGGCCGCGATCCACGGGCCCTGGATGAGCAGCTCCCCGAAGGCCTCGCCGTCGTGGGGCAACTCGTTGCCCTCGTCGTCGACGATCTTCATGCGCAGGCCGGGCATGGGGACCCCGACGGTCTCCATCACGTCGAGCTGCCGCTCGAGCGGCCACTCCAACATGTCCGGACGGAGCATCGCCACCGAGGCCACGGGGTTCGTCTCGGTCATGCCCCACGCCTGGTCGATGCGGATGCCCTGGTGCTCGAGGTACCAGGCCATGAGGCCCCGAGGCACCGCCGACCCACCGCAGACCAGCCGCAGGTCGGACGGCAACCGCTCGTCCGGGTGGTCCATGAGGTACTGCTGCATGCCGAGGAAGACGGTGGGCACCCCGGCCGAGAAGGTGACGTGCTCGTCGACGAAGAGGGGGACCAGCCCCCCGGGCGTGAGATCGGCGCCGGGGTAGGTGATCTTCGCCCCCACGGTCGTGGCGATGAAGGGCATCCCCCAGGCGGCGGCGTGGAACATCGGCACGATCGGCAGCAGGTTGTCGGCGCCGGTCATACCCAACGTGCCCATGTTCGTGACCGTGTGCATGTAGGTCGAGCGCTGGGTGTAGGCGACGCCCTTGGGGTTGCCGGTGGTGCCCGACGTGTAACAGAACATCATCGGTGACCGCTCGTCGACCGCCGGCCAGTGACCGGTCGGCTCCGACTCGGCGAGCAGCTCCTCGTAGCCCACCGCACCCTCGAGACCCGAGGCGGCGGGGTCGCCGTCCATGACGACCCAGTGGCGCACCGTGGGCAGCTCGTGCTGGATCGGGGCGACCAGCGAGGCGAGGGACGCGTCCACGAAGAGCACCTCGTCCTCGGCGTGGTTGATGATGTACGTGAGCTGTTCGGGGAACAGCCGGATGTTGAGGGTGTGGCAGACCCGGCCGGTGTTGGCGGTGGCCCAGTAGAGCTCGTGGTGGCGGTGGGTGTTCCACCCAAGGGTGCCCACCACGCCGCCCTGTCCCACCCCGAAGCGGCCGAGGGCGCTGGCGAGGCGGCGCACGCGGTCGTCGGTCTCGCCGTAGGTGGTGCGGTGGCGGCCCCCGTCGGCCTCCACCGAGACGATCTCCCGGTCGGCGAAGAGCATGACGGCGCGGTCGTAGAGGGTCGAGAGCAGCAGCGGGTAGTCCATCATGTGGGGCGGCATGGCGGCTCCTCAGGCGTCGTCGGTGGGGTCCTGGTCGGGCGAGCCGGGTTCGGCACCGAGCAGCTTCGCCTTCTCCGCCTCGAACTCGGCGTCGGAGATGACACCCTCGTCGCGGAGCTTGGCCAGGTCGGCGAGATCCGAATAGCGACCCCGCGACGATGCGGCGTCCCCACCGGCCCGTCCAGTCGCCCCCGAGAGGTGCATCGTCCGGTCCTCGCGGGCGTCGTAGATCGTCTTCTGGACCGTCACGGGGTCGGGGACGTTGCGGAACACCTGCAGGCTGCCCTGGGCAGCGGACTCGACCGTCATGTCCCCATAGCCGAGCATCCGCTCGAACGGGCCCTGGCGGACCGTCACCGAGTTGATGGCGTCGACGGGGATCTCCTGGCCGGTCTTGGTCAGGAAGCCGGTGCGGACGATGAGCCGCTCGTTGGTGACCCAATACCGGGTGGTGAGCCACTCGGTGATCCCGCCGATCGAAGCGACGATGGCGATGCCGGCCCCGATGAGCAGTCCGAGCAGACCGCCCCAGAGGAAGCCGTCGAGGGCCCACCAGCCGAGCCAGAGGCCGAGGCCCCCGAGGACCACGGCGAGGAACATGCCCATCAGACCGGACTTCCAGTGCGCCCGGAACGACATCCGGACGTCCTCGCCATCGGTCAGGAATGCCTCGGCCATGTGATCCTCGCTCCTCTCGGGACGCGGCATGCTACCGACGCTCCACGATGCCGATCGGGTCACGACGTAGGGTGCCCCGGTAAGGAGGTCCTGTGCTGGTCGAAGCACCACCCACGTTCGAGCTGGCCTCGCCGATGTTCGGTGAGGCGCTCGACCAGTTCGACGCCGTCGCCGAGCTCATCGGACTCGACGAGAACATCCGGGAACGACTCCGGCACCCCCAGCGGTCGCTGGTGGTCAGCTTCCCGTTCCGGCGGGACGATTACAGCGAGGTCGACACCGTCTACGCCTACCGGGTGCAGCACCTGCTCACGATGGGCCCCACCAAGGGCGGGATCCGGTTCGCCCCCGACGTCAACCTCGGCGAGGTGGCGGCGTTGGCCATGTTCATGACCTGGAAGACGGCGATCATCGGCCTGCCGTTCGGCGGCGCCAAGGGTGGGGTCCGCATCGACCCGCGGACCCTGAGCCCCCGGGAGAAGCAGCGGGTGACCCGACGCTTCACCTCCGAGATCATCGACTTCATCGGCCCGCACCGGGACATCCCGGCCCCGGACATGGGCACCGACGCCCAGACCATGGCGTGGATCATGGACACCTACTCCCAGCAGAAGGGGCATGCGGTGCCGGCCGTCGTCACCGGCAAGCCGCCCGAGTTGGGTGGCTCGGTCGCCCGACGCGAGGCGACGGGCCGGGGCCTCATGTCGCTCCTCCCGGCGGCCGCCGCCCACGTCGGCATCCCGCTGCGGGGAGGGCGGGTGGTCGTGCACGGGTTCGGCAACGTGGGGCTCTACGCCGCCATCGCGGCAGCCGAGATGGGGTGCCGGGTGATCGCGATCTCCGACTACACCGGCGGGGTCCACGCCGACGGTGGCCTGGACGTCGATGCCTGCGCCGCCTGGGTGGGCCTCCACGGCACCCTCGAGGGCTACCCCGACGCCGACCACATCACGAACGAGGAACTGTTCGCCCTCGACTGCGAGGTGCTGGTGCCGGCGGCCGTCCAAGGGGTCATCACCGCCGAGAACGCCCCCGGCATCCGGGCCAGGATCATCCTCGAGGGCGCCAACAACCCCACCACCACCGCCGCCGACCGGATCCTGCGCGAACAGGGCGTGTTCCTGGTCCCCGACATCCTCGCCAACGCCGGCGGCGTCACCGTGTCCTACTTCGAGTGGGTCCAGGACCTCCAGAACTACTTCTGGTCGGAGAACGAGATCGTCGCCCGACTCCGCGAGATCATGGGCCGGGCGTTCGACGAGGTCCTGTCCATCTCCGTGCGGGAAGGCATCGACATGCGGACCGCCGCCCTGGTGAAGGGCATCCGCCGGGTGGCCGCCGCCAAGGCGGTGCGAGGCGTCTTCCCGTAGGACGCCGACCGGGTACGACCGGTCCTAGAACCCTCGCCGTTGCCCCTCGAACGGGGGTTCGGCGCCCGCCTCGAACTCCTCGACCGAGGGCCCGCCGAGGTGGCGGAGCCGCCACGTGCCGTACACGTAGGTCACCACCAGCAGGGCGATCGTGGCGGGCCAGCCGAGGGCGATGGCGAGCACCGACTGGACGGTGGCGCCGGCGTCGAGGGCAACGTACTGCGCCAGGGCCCGGGCTCCGAAGAACAGGACCCACAACACCGTCGTCTCCGCATAGGCCGGCCGCACCCGGGGGTGGCGGTACCACCCGGCGGGCCAACGCCTGAACACGATCGACGTCCACGACACCATCGGGAGCGGGAGCAGCAGGCTCACCAGACCGATGACGGCCACCCCGCCGCCCCGCACGATGCCGGGGATGAAGAACCCACCGGCGTCGTCGAAGGTCACCGCCAGCACCGCACCGAGGGCGACCCCGCCGATGCCGCCGATGGCCCAGACACCGGAGCCGCCGATGACCCGGCGCACCACCAACAGCGCGAGGCCGATCGCCACGGCGATGCCCGACGCCCACGCCACGGACCACCCCGCCAGGAGGCCGAAGACGAGCACGGGGATCGCTCCATCCACGACGGGACGGCCCCGGAGGACGCCCCGCAGCTCGTCGACCAGTTCCGAGATCATCCCCACGGTACGAACCGCCGGACCGGATGGATCACTCGGCGAACGCCGGGCAGCGGTCCTGGAACGAACACCAGTCGCACAGGACCGATGGCGAGGGCCGGTAGGTGCCCGACTCGATGGCGGACTCGATCGAGGTCCACAGCGCCCGGACCTGGCGCTCGACGCCGTCGAGCACCCGGTCGTTGACCGGCATCGTGTACTGGGTGGGACCGTTGAGGTAGATGAGTCGCAGCTCGGCGGGGGTGCGGCCGAGACGGCGACGGATGAGCACGGCGTAGATCTTCATCGCGAAGAACGCGGAGGCGGCATAGCGCTCCGGAGGCGCCCGGCCGGTCTTGTAGTCGAGGATCACGAGGTCGCCATCGGGGGTCTCGTCGATGCGGTCGAGGATGCCGCGGATCACCATCCCCTCCAGCTCCTCGGTGAGGTCGAGCTCTCGTTCCAGCGGATCGACCGACGTCGGGTCCTCGATGGAGAAGTAGTTGCGGAGCAGATCGAGCGACGCCAATCCCCAGGCCCGCTCCTCGTCGGCATCGGCGAAGAGGTCGGCGTACGTCTCGTCGGACCGGAGCTCGGACCAGGCACCCCGGAACAGGTCGTAGAGCGCCTCGGCGGTGCGCTCGGGGGCGGGTCGCTCGTAGAGGCGCTCGAGGGCGAGATGGGCGGCGGTACCCCTGGCCTGGTGCACCGAGACGGGCTCGGGGAGCCGGTCGATCACCCGGAACTTGAACAGCTGCGGGCACTGCTTGAAGTCGGAGGCCCGGCTCGGGCTCAACGAGCGCAGCCGCGGACGACCGTCGTCGCCGTCGGCGGGGATCTGGTCGTTGGCGGCCGTGTAGCTGCCGGCCGCGTCGCCGGTGGCCATGTCGCTGGTGGCAGGCATCCTCCCCGGATCGTAGGGAGCGGGTACGACGAATCGGGTCCATGTCGGCGCGGGCTCCCGTCGCGAGCGGTGGATCCGGGGGACGCGAAAACGCGATGGGATTCGCGAAAAGTCCGCACCGAATTCGCTTCCCATCCCCTGTCGTGTCGCGTACTGTTCGCTGGTCGTCGAGGCGAGAGCAGCGACGATCGGGATCGGAGCGATCCGCTCCCGCACCGACGATCGAGGCCATACGACCTCGGTCGACGGAGGACTCCCACGGGTCCGCACCGGTCGATGACT
>JBFLKR010000037.1:0-4610 GCA_040883295.1 Acidimicrobiia bacterium | reverse complement strand
TCGACCGCCTCCTCGTCGCCGATCCGGGTCGGGTCGACGACGAGTGTCGGCTCCCGGACGATGCCGGCCACCGTCCGCCCGTCCCGGTCGACGATCGTGCCCCGGGGCGCCACCGTCGGCACCGGCTTGATCTGTTGGGCCTCGGCCGATTCCACGAACGACGAGCCCTGGGCGACCTGCACGAACCAGAGCTTCGTGACGAGGATGCCGAGCATCATGGAGAACACCAGTCCGAGGACCGCGATCCGGGAGGTCACACCGTCACCCCCCGGTCGGTCGGCGCCAACAGGCGCGCCAACAGTGGGAACAGGACGGCGGCGAGGCCCAGATTCAACAGCGGCACCACCAGGGCCCGCTGCAACAGCTCGGCCTGCAGCAGTGACCCCTGGCCGGCGAGGGTGCCGAGCACGAAGAGGAGGATCTCGGCCAACAGACTGAGCGCCCAGACCCCGCCCAACGACGCCAGAGGGGCGCCGGCCGTGAGGCGCAACGCCGCGTAGGCGACAACGGTGAACACGAGCGCCCGCAGCCCGAGCGTCGAGCCGCCCAGGAGGTCCAGCACGAGGCCCGAGGTGAAGCCGAGCAGCAGCGCCACCCTCGGTTCGAGCCACCGGGCCATGAGGATCACCATCACCACCACGATGTTGGCACCGACGCCGAAGAACCTGATACGACCGAGCACGACGGTCTGGAGCACGATGGCGAGGACCATGATGAGGATCGCCCGCAGCAGCGTGACGGCCTGGGGGCTCACGGGGTCGTCTCGTCGGTGACGGCGTCGTCGGTGGCGCCCTCCTCCTCGGTGCCCTCCTCGACGGTTGGGGCCTCGCCGTCGGGGTCGGCCGCCTCGTCGTCTGCGGGCACCCCGGTCGGCTGGTACTGCACGACTGCCACGAAGCGGGGGATGCGGCCGAACTCGGCCACCGGCTCCACCCGGGCATCGGTGATCTGGTCGCCGATCGGCTCGATCGCGGTCGTCACCAGGGCCACCTGCAGCCCGGGGGGGAAGCCGTTGGTGCCGGCGGTGGACAGCAGGGTGTCGGGCGGGATGGGCCCGGCGCCCTCGTAGACATCGAGGCGGAACTCGCCCGGTCGGCCCAACCCGGTGACCGCGCCCCGGAGGCCCGAGGGCGTCGTCACCTCGATGGCATCGACCGATTGGGGGATGAGGCGGACGGTCGCCTGCCGATCGGCGACGGCCACCACCCGGCCGATGAGCAGTCCGGCCTCGTCGAGGACCGGGTACCCCGCCAGGACGCCGTCCTCCCGGCCCTGGTCGATCGTGAGCGACCCGTCGTCGCCCGTGCCCTGCACCTCGGCGAGCACGGTCGGCACCTCGACGCCGATCGAGTCCTCCAGGTTCAGGAGCCGCCTCAGCAACTCGTTCTCCACCGCGAGTTCCTGCAGGGACGCGTTCTCGGCCACCAACTGCTCGTTCTCGGCCGCCAGGTCCTCGTTGGCCTGTCGCAGCGTGGCGATGGAGACCAGCCCATCCACGAACTCGGCGATCGGGTCGACGACGGCATCGGTGGCCGCCTGGACGGGACCGAAGAGGGAGGCGGCGCCGGCACGGAACCGACTGATGACGTCGTCCTCCCCGCTCGACTGGACGTCGAAGGTCATGAGGATGAACGACACGAGCACGAGCGTGATGAAGACGATCGTGGGGTTCTCCCGCGCCCGGCCGCGCATCATGGGCTCCCGCGTCAACCGCGACCGGACGACGCCAACACCCCTTGCAGGAGGTCGAACTCCTCGAGGCACCGACCCGATCCCGTCGCCACGGATTGGAGGGGGTAGCGGGCGGTGACCATGGGCATCCCCGTCTCGTAGGCGAGGCGCTCGTCGAGACCTCGGAGGTAGGCACCGCCACCGGTGATGACGATGCCGCGCTCCATGAGGTCGGCAGCGAGCTCGGGGGGCGTCTTGTCGAGCGTGTACTTCACGGCGTCGACGATCGCCTGGACCTGCTCCTCGATGGCCTCACGGATCTCGGCCGCCGCGAGGGTGATGTTCTTGGGCAGGCCCGAGACGAGGTCGCGGCCGCGCACCTCGGCGGACGGCTCCCGCTGGAAGGGGTAGGCCGAGCCGATCGCCATCTTCAGCTGCTCGGCGGTGCGCTCGCCGAGCAGGAGGTTGTACTCCTTCTTGATCCACTCGATGATCGACTCGTCGATCTCGTCGCCGCCCACCCGGATCGAGCGGGACACGACGATCCCGCCGAGGGAGATGACGGCCACCTCGGTGGTGCCACCCCCGATGTCGACGACCATCGAGCCGGACGGCTCGTGGATGGGCAGTCCCGAGCCGATGGCGGCGGCCATGGGCTCCTCGATCGTGTAGGCCCGGCGGGCCCCGGCCTGATAGGCGGCCTCCTCGACGGCGCGGCGCTCCACCGGGGTGATGCCGGAGGGGACGCAGACGACGATGCGGGGGCGGGCCCAGCGGCGCCGATGCACCTTCTGGATGAAGTAGCGGAGCATCATCTCGGTGATCTCGAAGTCCGCGATGACGCCGTCACGGAGCGGGCGGACCGCCCGGATGTGGGACGGGGTGCGACCGATCATCCGCTTCGCCTCCATGCCGACGGCGAGCGCTCGGTTGTTCTTGGTGTTGATCGCCACGACCGAGGGCTCGTTGAGGACGATGCCCGAGCCTCGGACGTAGACCAGGGTGTTCGCCGTGCCGAGGTCGATGGCCATGTCCTGGCCGGCGAAACCCAATAGGGACTCTGCCACGTGTGGGCCACCTGATCGGGAGCGACGCCGAGTGTAGGCGCGGGATACCTTTGCGGGACGCTGGAAGCTCGCTCCGCTCGCGGTACCGAGTACTCGACGGCCTCAGCCGCCGAAGAAGATCCCCAACTCGCGCTCGGCGCTCTCGGCGGAGTCGGAGCCGTGGACGATGTTCTCGCCGATCTCGAGCCCGAAGTCCCCGCGGATGGTGCCCGGGGCGGCGGCGGTCGGGTCGGTGGCACCCATGAGCGTGCGGCAGACCCCCACCGCCCCGGGCCCCGACCACTCCATCGCCACGACCGGGCCGCTGGTGATGAACTCGACGAGGTCGTCGAAGAACGGTTTTCCGGTGTGCTCCGCGTAGTGCCGCTCGGCCATGGGGCGGTCGATGGTGAGGAGGCGCATCGCCTCCAGCGTCAGCCCCTTCGCCTCGAACCGACCAACGACCTCGCCGACCAGTCCCCGCCGGACCCCATCGGGCTTCACCATGATGAACGTGTGCTCTGACATGGCCGGCAAGGGTAGGCGTGCCCGGTCAGGCCCGCCCATCGATCGCGCCGACGAGATAGAGGCTGCCGAGGATGACGACCCCGTCGGTGGGCCCGGCGAGCTCGGTCGCCCGTGCCAGCGCCGCCGCGGGCTCGGCGACGGCCGTCACCTCGACGTCGGTGACGTCGGCCGCCATCGTTGCCAGGTCCTCGGGCGAGGCGGCGCGCCGGTCGTCGACGGCGGTGACGACCAGGTGGTCGGCGAACGTGCCGACGATCGTCAGCATCGACCGGAGGTCCTTGTCCCGCATGGCGCCGAATACCACCACCCACCGATCGACCGCGAACTCGGACGCCAGGGCCTCGGCGACCACCTCGATGCCGTCGGGGTTGTGGGCGCCGTCGGCCACCACCAGCGGATCCCGGGCCAACACCTCGAGCCGGCCGGGGCCGTCGAAGCCTGCCACCGCCGCCGAGAGGTCGTCGGGCGACAGGGCCCGGTCGAACAGTGCCTCGGTGGCGGCCACCGCCACCGCCAGGTTCTCCACCTGGTGGCGCCCGTGCAGGGGCAGGAAGAGGTCCTCGTACTCGGCGTGCACGCCCGCCACGTGCACCGACCAGCCGCCCACCGCGATCTGCGCGTCGGCGATGTCGAAGTCGACGCCAAACCGCAGGTGCGGCGTCCCGACCTCGGCGGCCCGCGCCTCGGCGACCGCAGCGGCGGGGTCGGGCAGGTCACCGGTGACGAGCACGGCGCCCGGCTTCAGGATCCCGAGCTTCTCGCCGGCGATCGTCGCCACGTCGTCGCCGAGTACCTCGGTGTGGTCGAGGCCGATCGACGTGACGACCGCCACCGCCGGCTCGACGACGTTCGTGGCGTCGAGCCGGCCGCCCATGCCGACCTCGATGACGCCCACGTCGACCGTCTCGGCGGCGAATCGGGCGAAGGCCAACAGGGCGGTGAGCTCGAAGTACGTCGGCCCCTCCCCGGCCCGCTGCTCGTAGAGGTCGATGATCGGCCGCACCTCCTCGACGATGGCGACGAAGTCGTCGGGCGTCGGGGTCTCGAGGCCGACGGCGAAGCGCTCCTCGACCCGGTGGAGGTGAGGGCTGATGAAGGTGCCCGGAACGAGCCCGTGGCCGGCCACCAGGGCACTGACGAGCCGGGTCACGGTGGTCTTCCCGTTGGTCCCGGCCACATGGACGACCGGGTAGGCGCGGTGGGGGTCGTCGAGCAGTTCGAGGACACCGGCCATCCGCTCGAGCCCCGGCCGGACCCCCCGCCAGGCATGGCCGTCCAGCCACGCGACCGCCTCGTCGTAGGTCAACCCAGCTCGTCCAGCCGGGCCTCGAGGGCCCCGATGCGATCGGCGAACTCGGTTGCCTT
>JBFLKR010000256.1:0-6752 GCA_040883295.1 Acidimicrobiia bacterium | reverse complement strand
GCCCGCGAGCGGGCCGACGCGGCCGCCCGCGACGCCGCCGCCGCCCACGCCGCTGCCACGTCCCGCCGGGATGCACTCGAGGCGGTCGTGGCTGGGGCCGCCGACCCCCGCGCCGTGGCCAGGGCCTCCGACCTCGGGCCGCGGATCGGCACCATCGCCGAGGTACTCGACGTCCCGCCCGAGCTCGCCCACGCGGTCGACACGGCGCTCGGTGCCCTGTCGGACGCCCTGGTCTTCGCCGATGGCACCGACCTGGCCCCCATCGTCGACGGCCTCAAGCGCGAGGGCCTGGGCGGGGTGCCCCTCGTGGCCGCCCACGGCGGGCCCACGGTCATCGCCCGCATGGTCGCCGCCACCTGGGGTGCCGACGCCCTCGTCGACCGGCTGGGGCCGGCCGCCAACCCCGGGCTGGCGGCGGTGCTCCTCGGAGACGTCGTGCTGGTCGAGGGGTGGCACGCCGGGTGGGAGATCGTCTCCCGGCACCCCGAGGTGCGGGTCGTGACCCCTGACGGGGACCTCATCACCGCTGCCGCCGTCGGCGTCGCCGACCCCGACGGGGCGACCCCGGCGATGGTCGACGCCGCCCGCGCCGACGCCGAGCGGCGGGCCCTCGTCCACCACGCCACCGCCGAGGCGGTTCGGGAGGCCGAGGACGCCCTCGCCGAGGCGCGTCGGGCCCGCACCGGGGCCGAGGCGGGTCTCGCTGCCGCCGAGCGCCGGCTCGCCGAGGCCGTCCGAGCCCTCGAGGCCGATCGCCGCCGCTCCGACGCGGCCGCCGACGAGTACGGCCGCCTGGACGAGCGACGGTCGGCCCTGGGGCAGGCGATCACCGACCGCGCCGAACGGATCGAGTCGCTCCGGGCCCAGCTCGGCGCCCTCGAGGGCGAGGAGGCGGAGCGCCAGACCGCCTTCGAGGCGCTGGCCGCCCGCCGGGCCACGGTGGCGCAGCGACGCGAGGCGGTCCGGGCCGAGGCCCAACGACGTCGCGCCGAGGCCGGGGCGGCGTCGGAGCGACGGGAGGCCGTCGAGCGGCGACTCGCCGTCGTGGAGCGGGAGTTGGCCTCCCTCGCCCAGACTCGATTCGACCCCGAGGCGCTCGACCGACTGACCGTGGTGGCCGACGCCGCCCGGGAAGCGCTCGGCGTCACCCGTGACCACATCGCCGGACTCCGCGAGCGGCAGGTGTCACTCCGCGACCGCTCCGGGGAGGCCGTCCGCCGGCTCGCCGATGCCCGCCGCCGGGTCGACGACCTGCGGTCGTCCACCGAGGTCCTCCGGGCCCGGCTGGCCGACGACAAGGTCACCCTCGCCGAGGCCCGGGTGCGGCGCGAGTCGGTCGCCGAGGGACTGCGCCGCGACGCCGACGCGGACGAGGCCATCGCCCTCGACCAGCCCCGCCCCGAGCTCGACCCCGACGTCGACCCCCACCAGCGGGTGGAGGCCCTCGCCGCCGACCTCCGGCGGATGGGCCCCATCAACCCCCTCGCCGCCCAGGAGTACGCCGAGCTCGAGGAACGCCGCTCGTTCATGGCCGAGCAGCTGGCCGACCTCGAGTCGTCCCGCGCGGAGATCCGCAAGGTGATCTCGGCGCTCGAGGACGAGATCGAGCGACTCTTCCTCGCCGCCTTCGAGGAGGTGGCGGCGGCCTTCACCGACCACATCGAGGTGCTCTTCCCCGGTGGCCGGGGCGAGGTGGTCCTCACCGAGCCCGATGACCTGCTCGGCTCGGGCGTCGACATCGCCGTGCAGCCGCTCGGCAAGAAGGTCTCCCGGTTGTCGCTGCTGTCCGGCGGCGAGAAGTCGCTGGCGGCGCTGGCATTCCTGTTCGCCGTCTTCAAGGCGCGGCCGAGCCCGTTCTACGTGCTCGACGAGGTGGAGGCCGCCCTCGACGACGCCAACCTGCGCCGCTTCCTCCGCCTCGTCGACGCCTTCCGCGGCACCTCCCAGTTGCTGATCGTCACCCACCAGCAGCAGACGATGGAGGCGGCCGACGTGCTGTATGGAGTGACCATGGAGCCGGGGGGCTCCTCGAAGGTGGTCGCCAAGCGCCTCGCGGACCAGGCCGAGCTCCCCGCCGTCTCCTGAGCCGGGGACGGTCCCCGGAGCCCTAGCCTCCCGGCCATGAACTTCGACACCGTCCTCACGATCGCCATCGTCCTGGCGGTCATCCTCCTCGTTGCCGGCGTCGCGGTCGCCGTCCAGCGACGGGTGTCGGCGGGGCGACGCCGCGAGGCCATCGAGGCCCCCAAGGCGGCGCCGACGGGGTTCGACACCGGCCTCCGCCGGGCGCGAGCCGGGTTCGGCGACCGGCTCCGGTCGGTGTTGGGCGGGGGGCTCGACGACCGCACCTGGGAGCAGCTGGAGGAGGTGCTCATCGCAGCCGACATCGGCGTCGGTCTCGCGACCGACCTCGTCGCCGACGTCCGGGCCACCAAGCCCGAGACCGCCGACGAGGCCCGCGCCGCCCTCGCCGCCCGTCTCCACGAGGTGCTCGCCGATCGAGACCGGGCCGTCCACCTCGAGGGCGACCCGGCCGTCGTGGTGGTGGTCGGGGTCAACGGCGTCGGCAAGACGACCACGATCGCCAAGCTCGCCGCCCGGTTCCGGGAGGCGGGGGCGACGCCGATCCTCGCTGCCGCCGACACCTTCCGAGCCGCCGCCGACACCCAGCTGGCCACCTGGGCCGATCGCGTCGGCGTGGAGGTGGTGCGCGGCGATGCCGGCTCCGACCCGGCCTCGGTGGCCTTCGAGGGAGTCGCCCGGGCCCGCGAGCAGGGCGCCGACACGGTGATCGTGGACACCGCCGGCCGGCTCCAGACGAAGAAGAACCTCATGGAGGAGCTCGGCAAGATCGTCCGGGTGCTCGAGCGGGAGGCCGGCTCGGTGTCCGAGACGTTGCTGGTGCTCGACGGCACGGCCGGCCAGAACGGGCTCGCCCAGGCCGAGGCCTTCGGCGAGGTCGCCGACCTCACCGGGGTGGTGCTCACCAAGATGGACGGGTCCGCCCGCGGCGGGGTCGCCTTCGCCGTCGAGCAGAAGTTCGGGGTGCCGGTCAAGTTCATCGGCCTGGGCGAGAGCGTCGCCGACCTGGTCCCCTTCGACCCCGACGCCTACGTCGACGCGCTGTTGGGGGACCGGTGAGCCAGCACGCCGCCGAGGCGGCCGAGGCGGCGCTCGCCGCCTACGCCCCCTACAGCCACTTCCGGGTGGGAGCGGTCGTCGTCGCCGAGGACGGTCGGTCGTGGTCGGGCTGCAACGTGGAGAACGCCGCCTACGGGTCGACGATCTGCGCCGAGGGGAACGCCATCTCGAGCGCCGTCGCCTCGGGCCACCGCGGTCCGCTCGAGGTGTTCGTGGCCTGCATCGACGCCTCCCGGCTCGCCGACGCCACCCCGTGCGGCAACTGCCGCCAGATCATGTCCGAGCACGGCGTCACCCACGTGACGATCACGACCGACGGCACCGAGACCCGCCGCTTCACGCTCGACGAACTCCTCCCGCACCGATTCGAACTCTGAGGCCCGCCGACCGGCGCGCCGCGTAGCGTGGCGGGCATGCGAGGGCTCGACGGGACGGTGGCGCTGGTCACCGGTGGCGGCGGCGGCATCGGTTCGGCCATCTGCCGCCGCTTCGCCGAGGAGGGGGCGACGGCGGTCGTCATGGACCTCGACGGCGACGCCGCCGAGCGCACCGCCGCCGCCTGCGCCGAGGCCGGCCGACCGGGCGTCCCGGTGGCGCTCGACATCACCGACGCCGAGGCGGTCGAGGCGGCGGTGGCCGACGTCTGGGTGCGGACGGGCCCGATCGACGTCCTGGTCAACAACGCCGGGTGGGACCGGGCCGGGCCGTTCCTCGAGACCGAGCCCGACCTGTGGGACCGGATCATCGCCATCAACCTCGTCGGCCCCCTCAACCTGCACCGCTCGGTGGGCCGCCGGATGGTCGAGCGGGGGTCGGGGCGGATCGTCAACATCGCCTCCGACGCCGCCCGCGTCGGCTCGTCGGGCGAAGCCGTCTACGCCGCCTGCAAGGGCGGCATCGTGGCCTTCTCCAAGACGCTCGCCCGGGAACTGGCCAAGGTGCCGATCCCCGTGAACGTGGTCTGTCCGGGGCCCACCGACACGGCACTGTTCGCCGACTTCGCCGGGGAGGGGGAGCAGGGCGACAAGCTGCGGGCGGCGCTCGCCCGGGCGATCCCCTTCGGCCGGCTCGGCCGGCCCGACGACGTGGCGCCCACGGTGGTGTTCCTCGCCAGCGAGGACGCCGGGTTCATGACCGGCCAGGTCATCAGTGTCAGCGGCGGTCTGACGATGGCGGGCTGAGATGGCGACGGCCCACTCGGTGTTCGTCGTCGACGAGATCGGCCACGGCGAGCCCATCGCCACCCACCCCGGTGCCGAGGTGGCTCGCGCCCGGGTCCGCAAGACCTTCACCGGCGACTTCTCCGGCAGCGGCGAGGTGGAGATGACCACCGCGCTGGCGGGCGACGGGCGCGGCTACGTGGGCGTCGAGTGGCTCGAGGGGACCCTCGACGGACGCACCGGCGGGTTCGCCCTCCTGCACTGCGGCACCGCCGACGCCGGCGGCCAGTCCGGCACGTGGCCCGTGGTCCCCGGCAGCGGCACCGGGGCGCTGGCGGGCATCGCCGGCCATGCCGAGGTGGGCGTCGGCGCCGACGGCACCCACCGCTTCACACTCGACTACGAGCTCCCGGAGGCCTGATGGAGTACACCGACATCCGATTCGAGATCGACGACCAGGTCGCCACGATCACGATCGATCGGCCCGAGCGGATGAACGCGTTCCGGGCCCGCACGGTGGAGGAGCTCATCGACGCCATCAACCGGGCGGGGTGGGACCGGGACGTGGCGGCGATCGTGCTCACCGGCGCCGGCGACAAGGCGTTCTGCACCGGTGGCGACCAGTCCTCCCACGGCGAGGGCGGCTACGAGGGCGGCAGTCGGGGCATCATCGGCCTCCCGGTGGAGGAGCTCCACTCGACGATCCGGGACGTGCCGGTTCCCGTCATCGCCAAGGTCCGTGGCTA
Organism: Acidimicrobiia bacterium; assembly: GCA_040883295.1. Taxonomy (GTDB): domain Bacteria; phylum Actinomycetota; class Acidimicrobiia; order Spongiisociales; family JAENVV01; genus JAHEFX01. The sequence goes on along the minus strand of JBFLKR010000256.1, from coordinate 1,705 downwards.
CGCCATCGGCGGGGGCAACGTGATCGCCACGATCTGCGACCTCACGATCGCCGCCGAGTCGGCCACCTTCGGCCAGGTCGGGCCCAAGGTCGGTTCCGTCGACCCCGGCTTCGGCACCGCCTTCCTGGCCCGCATCGTGGGGGAGAAGAAGGCCCGGGAGATCTGGTACCTGTGCCGGCGCTACACGGCCGCCGAGGCCGAGGCGATGGGCCTCGTCAACGCCGTCGTCCCCGACGACCGCCTCGACGACGAGGTGCGGGCGTGGTGTGACGAGATCATCGCCCGCAGCCCCACGGCCATCGCCATCGCCAAGCGGTCCTTCAACGCCGATACCGACCATCAGCGGGGGATTGCCGGCCTCGGCATGGCGGCGCTCGCCCTGTACTACGACACCGAGGAGTCGAAGGAGGGCGTGGAGGCCTTCCTCGAGAAGCGGCCGCCCCGGTTCCGGGAGAAACGATGACCCTTGACCCCGGGCCGTCGACCGCATAGGGTACCGCAAACCAACGAACGTTCGTTTGTGATGGAGGGATGAGCAGATGACCGACTCGGCGACGATGCCCCGGATGGCCGACGACCTGATGGCCGACGAGGCGATCCGCGACCCGCATACGTTCTACCGGTGGCTGCGGGAGCTCAGCCCCATCCACTGGAACGCCCGCTGGGGAGGCTGGGTGCTCACTCGCTACGAGGACGTCGTCACGGTGCTGCGGGACTCGAAGACGTTCTCGTCCGACCGGATGGGCTTCCTCGCCAAGGAGTTGAGCCCCGAGGAGCAGGAGCCGATCTTCCCGATCTTCGACGTGCTGGGACGGTGGATGGTCTTCGTCGACCCGCCCACCCACACGACGTTGCGGATGCTCATGAACCGGCTCTTCACCCCCAAGGCAGTGGAGGGCTACCGGCCGACCGTGCGCCAGATCGTCGAGGAGGCGCTCGACGACGTGGAGCCGAAGGGCCGGATGGACGTGGTGCGGGAGTTCGCCTACCGCATCCCGATGACCGTCATCCTGGACCTGCTGGGCACCCCCGACCTCGACCGCACCCTGATCAAGGAGTGGTCGGAGATGCTCGGCACGTTCTTCTTCATCCGTGCCGACGAGCCCCGCCGCCGGGAGATCGCCACCCAGGGCGTGCAGAGCCTCCTCGACTACATCACCCCGGTCATCGAGGACCGCGACAAGAACCGGGGCGAGTCCGACCTCATCTCGGTGCTGCTCCGGGCCGAGGACGAGGGCAAGGTCAGCCGTCAGGACGTCATCGCCACGGTCATCCTGTTGGTGTTCGGCGGCCACGAAACGACGATGAACCTCATCGCCAACGGCACCCTCGCCCTCATGCAGGCGCCCGATCAGTGGCAGCTCATGGCCGATCGCGGCGAGGAGGTCGCCAAGTCCGGGGTGGAGGAGCTGCTCCGCTTCGACGGGTCGGTGAAGGCGACCGTCCGCTGGGCGCGGGAGGACTTCGAGCTGGACGGTCACCACATCCGGACCGGTGACCGCATCCTGTTGGCGCTCTCGGCGGCCAACCGGGATCCCGAGCAGTTCGACGACCCGGACCGCCTCGACCTCATGCGCAGCCCGAATCCCCACGTGGCGTTCGCCCATGGCATCCACGTGTGCATCGGGGCGCCGCTGGCCCGCCTCGAGGCCCAGGAGACCTTCAAGGGACTCACGACTCGGTTGCCGAGGCCGGAGTCGGAGAT
>JBFLKR010000036.1:0-9907 GCA_040883295.1 Acidimicrobiia bacterium | reverse complement strand
CGGGACCACTCAGGGGTACCGAAGTACCGAAGTACAGAAGTACCGCGCCCGTCCGGGCGCTACAGCGCGTCGATCAGCTTCGCCATCCGACCCACGCAGGTCTCGTCCTCCAGTGGCGGGACGAGGCGCACCAGTTCGGCAGCGACGTTGCGGTAGGCGGTGGCGGCGGGGCCGTCGTCGTGGCGGGCGGCGGGGATCCCCTCGTCACCACCGGAGACGAGGCTCGAGTCGAGGGGGATCCGCCCCACCAGGGGCACGGCCAGTTCCTCGGCGAGTCGGTCGCCACCCCCGGAGCCGAACAACTCGTAGGTCTCGCCGTGGTCGCAGACGAACGACGACATGTTCTCGACGACGCCGACGATCGGCATGTGCGACCGCCGGGCCATGTCGGCGACCCGCACCGCCACGCGTTGGGCGGTCTGCTGGGGGGTGGTCACCACCACCATCTCGGCCTGTGGGAGCAGCCGGGCCAGCGCCATCTGGATGTCACCGGTGCCGGGGGGCATGTCGATGACGAGGTAGTCGAGGTCCTCGGCCCAGCGGACCTGGGTGAGGAACTGTTCGAGGGCCTTCGACAGCATGAGCCCCCGCCACATCAAGGCGGTGCCCTCGTCCTCGGTGATGAGACCGGTCGAGATCACCTGGATCCCCTGGGCCTCGACGGGGATCATGAGCTTGGCGGCGTCGGCCTCGATCCGGTCGGTGGTGCCGAGCATGCGGGGGATCGAGAAGCCCCAGATGTCGGCGTCGAGGATGCCGACCCGGAATCCGAGGTCGGCGATGGCGACGGCGAGGTTGACGCTCGTGGTCGACTTCCCGACCCCGCCCTTGCCCGACGCGATGGCGAGGACCCGCGTGGAGGTCGGCACCCGGGTGGGCTGGGCGTTCTCCCGGGCCCGGAGGCGAGCGGTCTCCATGAGGGCGGCGCGCTGGGCCTTGGTCATGGCGGTCGTGACGACCTCGACCCGCTCCACCCCGTCGAGGGCACCGACCTTGCGGCGGGTCTCGGCGTCGATCTGGCCCCGCATGGGGCACTCGGCAATGGTGAGGGCGATGCCGACCTCGACCACGCCGTCGCCGATGTCCACGTGGGTGACCATGCCGAGGTCGACGACGTCGGCCCCCAACTCGGGGTCGATGACCCCGCGCAGGGCGCCGTAGACGTCGTCTTGGGTGGGCATCGTCTCGCGGGCGATGGTGGACATGTCAATAACACTACGGCACTAGTGGGAATTCGGACGAGGTCGAGCCTCGCCTGCCGGGTTCCCTCCTACCGTGGCGACTACCGTCGTGCCGCTCGATGCGCAGCACGCTCGACCATTACGTGGCCTTCGGTGCCGGCGTCGTGACAGTCGCCGTGGTTGCGTTCGTCCTGTATCGCCCCCGGGTGCAGCACTCCCAGGCGTACCAGGCGACCGTCGTCCCGCTGGCGAACATCATGGACGTCGGGTTCATCCTGTTCGCGCCGGCGATCGTGTTGCTGGCCGGCTTCCGGGCCCCGCTGTTCATGCTGGGCATCTGCCTCGTGGCGATGGCCGCCGGTTTCGCCATCGCCTACAACATCCGCAACTACGAGCCGATCGCGGGCCAGGGAGGCCCTGCCGACCACCTCGAAGAGGCCTCGGAATGGGCGCTGCTCGGCGCCTCGGTGGTGAACATCGCCTACTACACCATCGTGTTGATCGCGCTCGCCCTCTTGCCCTTCGGAGCGAACGACCCGGGCCTGAGGAGTTGGATCGGGGCCGGTCTGCTCGTCGTGGTGATCGTCGTGGGTGCGTCGGGCGGCATGGACTGGCTGAACCGGCAGGGCGACCGCACCACCGCATTCAACCTGGCGGCGGTCGTCGGCATCGTCGTCGCCTTCCTGGTCTTCAACCTCCAGGACCTGCTGGATGGCCGATGGGAGGTCGGTGAACCGGTCGAGATGGGTGTCGACGACCTTCGCAAGATGATCGGCTTGTTTGCGATCGTCCAGGGTTTCGAGGCCTCGCGGTACATCGGGGTCAGGTTCGGTGCCGAGCTCCGGATCTCGACCATGCGGGTAGCCCAAGTGGTCTCGACCGGGGTGTTCGTGGTGTTCGTGCTGTCGCTGCTCGTGCTGTTCCTGCCGCCCACCGGAGCTGCCGACGGGACGGCGATCCTCGAGGCCGCCGATGAGGTCGGTGGTGCGCCGCTGCCCTGGTTGCTCCTCCTCGCAGCGATCGGCAGCCAGACATCGGCGATCATCGGAGCGACGTCGTCGCGCAGCGACATGCTCGTCAACCGCCGGGTCCCTCGAAAGCTGACCTTCCCGATCATCCTCGTCCCGGCGGCCCTGATGGTCGTGTTCGTCGACCTCAATGTGGCGGTGAACCTGGCATCCCGGGTCTTCGCCGCCTTCTTCACCATCCAGGCGTCACTCGCCGCGTTCCTCGCCTATCGCCGTCGGCGTTGGCGTTCGGTGGCCGGCTTCGCCGGCGTGCTGGCGGCCATGGTCGCGATCCTCGTGTTGGGCTTGCCGCTCTGACGCCGCTCCGACAGGCAGCCGCCGCCGACCGAATCGAACCCTCGATCCTTGCGGCCTCGGGCCCATATACTGCCGCCACGACGAGACCTGCTGGAGCCCGAACATGGAGCAGTTGCTCACCATCAAGACCAACACCCCCACGAAGCCGGTGACGCTCACGCCGTCGGCGATCGACAAGCTGCGCGATCTGCTCGCCGCGGAGGGCGACGAGGCGCTGGCCCTCCGGATGGCCGTGCGCCCCGGTGGGTGCTCCGGCTTCAGCTACGAGATGTTCTTCGACTCCGCCTTCGACGACGACGACCTCGTCGACGACTTCGACGGTGTGAAGGTCGTCGTCGACCCCCAGTCGGCGGACAAGATCAAGGGTGCGACCCTCGACTACAAGGACACGCTGCAGGGCGCCGGGTTCCACATCAACAACCCGAACGTCACCCGCTCTTGCGGTTGCGGCAACTCGTTCAGCTGAGCGGCAACCTGTCGCCGCTCAGGTACTGAGTACCGAGGCGGCCGTCGTCGGTAGCGTTCGGGTCATGCCCGAACACCTCTCCGTATCGTCGGCCCCCGCCCCGGTGGGGCCCTATTCACCCGTCGTCAAGGCCAACGGGTTCGTCTTTCTCTCTGGGCAGGTGCCATTGACTGCCGATGGGCCGCGCGTCGACGCCGACGTGGCGACCCAGACCGAGATCGTCTGCCACAACATCACGGCGATCCTCGACGAGCTCGGCCTCGGCTGGCCCGACGTCGCCAAGGCGACGATCTTCATGACGGACATCGCCGACTACCCGACGATCAACGAGGTGTACGCGGTGGCCGTGGGCTCGCCGGCGCCGGCTCGGTCCGCCGTCCAGGTGGCGGCGTTGCCGTTGGGCGCCAAGGTCGAGATCGAGGTCGTGGCGGTCGACCGCTAGCCGAGACCGTGCTAAACGGCGTCCCTGGTCTCCCGGAGGCGCCCGGCCGGCCGTCGAAGTGCACGACTACCCGGCGTCGGGCACGTACCACCAGGGCTTGCGTTCGGGAGCCAGCGCCCAGTGGACGTGCTTGGGCACGGTGAACGATGCCATCGCCTCCCAGCCGAGCTCCCGGGCGTCGCCCGAGGCGCCCACGCCCCCGAATGGTGCCGCCACGTTGTCGACCAAGGGGTCGTTGACATGGAGCATCCCGGTGCGCAGCTCGCGCCAGCAGCGCTCGGCGACGACCGGGTCGGAGGTGTAGACGCTGCCGCCGAGTCCATAGGGGGTGTCGTTGGCGAGGGCGATCGCCTCCTCGACGTCGTCGAAGGCCATCACCGGGAGCACCGGGCCGAAGGTCTCGTCGCGCACCAGGCCCATCGTGTGGTCGACGTCGGCCACCACCGTGGGAGCCATGAAGAAGCCCGGTCGGTCGAGGGCATGGCCGCCGGCCAGCACCGTGGCGCCGGCCTCCGTCGCCGCCGCCACCTGGCCGAGCACCGCCGACCGCGCCCGCTCCGAGCGCAACGGACCGACCTGGGTCGCCTCGTCGAAGGGGTCTCCCACCGCGATCGCGCCCGCCAGGGCGACGACCCGCTCGAGGTAGTCGTCGATGAGCGATCGGTGGACGTAGACCCGCTCGGTGGACGTGCACACCTGGCCGGCATTCAGGAACGCCGACCACACCGTGCCCTCGGCGGCGCGGCCGAGGTCGGCGTCGGCGAAGACGATGGCGGCATCCTTGCCGCCCATCTCCAGATGGGTCGGTACGGCCCGGGCTGCGCACGCGGCCCCGATGGCGGTCCCGACCTCGGTCGAGCCGGTGAACGCGACGAGGTCGACGCCGGGATGATCGACGATCGCCTGTCCCACGGTGCTGCCGCCCCCGACGACCACGTTGGCGACCCCGGCCGGGAGGTGCTCGGCGAACAGCTCGCCCAACAGCAGGGTGGTGAGCGGGGTCTCTGAGGCAGGCTTGATGACCACCGTGTTGCCGGCTGCGAGGGCCGGCGCCACCTTGAAGGTGAGCAGCAGCAGGGGATAGTTCCACGGGACGAGGGCGGCCACGACGCCGTAGGGGACCCGCAGGACGAGGTCGAGTTGGCGAGCCTCGTTTGCAGGTGCCACCCGTCCCCCGAAGACGCGGGCCAGTTCGGCGTACTGGGCGAACAGGTCACGGGCCATGTCCACGTACAGTCCGTTGCGCGACGCGGGCCGTCCCGTCTCGATCGTCAGGGCCCTCACGAGGTCGTCGCGACGGGCCTCGATGCCGGCGGCGAGGCCCCGCAGGGCTCCGCTGCGGTCGCCCTGGGGCCGGTCGCGCCAGCCGGGGAAGGCCGCGGCGGCCGCAGCGATCCCCGCATCGACCTGGTCTGCGGAGGCGGCGGTGAGCGTGGTGTGCACGGCCCCGGTGGCCGGGTCGACGACGTCGAACGGGTCACCGGCACCGCGGAGCAGGGCGCCGTCGATGAGCATGCCGCCAAGCTACGTGGCGGCGGGCGTCAGCCGAACCGGTAGCCGACGCTCCGCACCGTCGTGATCCAGCCGGCTCGCTCCTCGCCGAGCTTCGCCCGCAATCGTCGCACGTGCACGTCGACGGTCCGGGCCCCACCGAAGTACTCGTACCCCCACACCCGACTCAGCAGTTGCTCCCGCGACCACACCCGGCCGCGGTGCTGCAGGAAGAACCGGAGCAACTCGTACTCCATGTAGGTGAGATCCACCGGGTGCCCGGCCAACTCGGCCTGGTAGGTGGCGGTGTCGAGCACCAGGTCCTCGTAGACGAGGCGGTCGGCGTCCTCGGACCGCGCCGCGATCCGCCGGAGCCGGGCGCGGAACTCGAGGGCGTCGACGGGGGTCGTCACGAAGTCGTCCCACCAGTCCTCGTTCTCGATGAGCGGGAGTCGGTCGGCTGGGACCACGGCGATGACCTCGATCCCGGCGGCGACGAGGTCGCGGGCGGCGCGCACCGCGGCCGCCGCCTCCTCCGAGAGGTCGACGATGCCACAGGCGGGGGGCTCGTCGGCCTCGGCGTCGACCACCTCGGCCCCGGCGAGCACGAGGGCGTCCTCGAGGCCGTCGGCGGTGGCACCGGGGGAGACGGCGACCCGCATCAGAGCACCGGCAGGTAGTGCTCCAGCTCGAACCGGGAGACGTGGTGTTGGTATCGATCCCACTCCTTGCGCTTGTTGCGCAGGAACCAGTCGACCACGTGCTCTCCGAGCGCCTCGTGGAGCAATTCCGAGGCGGCGAGTTCGTTCAGGGCCTCCGACAGGGTCTCGGGCAGGCGCCGGATGCCCCGCTCCGCCCGCTCGCTCGCCGAGAGGGCGTGGGCGTCGTCGAGGAGCTCGTCGGGCGGCACCGCCCCGCGCCGGATGCCGTCGAGGCCGGCGGCGAGCACCGCCGAGAAGGCGAGGTAGGGGTTGGTGGCGGCGTCGGGCGAGCGCAGCTCCACGCGGGTGCTCTCGGGCTTGCCCGTCTTGGGGGTGGGCACCCGTACCAGTGCCGACTGGTTGTTGCGGGCCCAGGTGGTGTGGATCGGCGCCTCGAAGCCGGCCACGAGGCGTTTGTAGGAGTTGACCCACTGGTTCGTGATGGCGGTGAGGGCGGGGGCGTGGTCGAGGATGCCGGCGATGAACGACTTGGCCACCGGCGAGAGACCGTCGGGGGCGTCCCCGTCCCAGAAGGCGTTGCCCCGTTCGTCGAACAGCGAGAGGTGGAGGTGCATCCCCGAGCCGTCGTGGGCCTCGAGGGGCTTCGGCATGAAGGTGGCGTGGAGCCCGTGGGAGAGGGCCACCTCCTTCACGGCGAGGCGGAAGGTCATGACGTTGTCCGCCATGGACAGCGCGTCGTCGTAGCGGAGGATGATCTCGTGCTGGCTGGGTGCCACCTCGTGGTGCGAGTACTCGACGGGGATGCCCAGCTGTTCGAGGTGCATGATCGTCGTCCGTCGGTACTCCTGGGCGGTGTCGAGCGGGGTGAGGTCGAAGTAGCCGCCCCGGTCGAGCACCTCCGGGTCGGGCCCGGCGTCGCGGAAGTAGAAGAACTCGACCTCGGGTCCCACGTAGAAGGAGTAGCCGGCGTCGGCGGCGGCGCGGAGGTTGCGCTGGAGGACGTGGCGGGGATCGCCCTCGAAGGGGGTCCCGTCGGGGCGCTCGATGTTGCAGAACATCCGGGCGACGTCGTGCTCGGCCCGCCACGGGATGATCTGGAACGTCTCGGGGTCGGGCCGGGCGATCATGTCGGCCTCCTGCACCCGGGCGTAGCCGTCGATGGCCGACCCGTCGAACGTCATGCCCTCGGTGATGGCGACCTCGAGCTCGGCAGGGGAGATCGCCACCGACTTGAGGAAGCCCTGCACGTCGGTGAACCACAGGCGGACGAAGCGGATCCCCCGCTTGCCCACGGTTTGGAGGACGTACTCGGCGCTGCGTTCGGACGACATCTCGGGGCGGCACGGTAGTGGCGCACCGGGGATGCCGCCCACCCGTCGCCGCCCCAGGAGGATCCGTAACACGGTCTTCACATTCGGGTAACGGGAGGGAAAAGGCACCGGACCACCCTCTCGGCGCAGCCGACACCGTGGCGACCCCAGACGCCACCCGATGGAAGGAACCCCCAATGGCGATTCAGGCCGAGTACTTGTGGATCGACGGCTCCGAGCCGACCCAGTTGCTTCGTTCGAAGACGCGGATCCTGCCCGGACCCGTCTCCTCGGTCGACGAGCTTCCCGTGTGGGGGTTCGACGGCTCGTCGACCAACCAGGCCCCGGGCGACAGCTCCGATTGCGTGCTGAAGCCGGTCTTCATGATCCCCGACCCCATCCGGGGCGGCGACAACGTCATCGTCCTCAACGAGGTGTGGACCGTCGACGACGAGCCGCACCCCACCAACAAGCGCGCCAGGACCCGTGAGGTGGCCGAGAAGTACGGCTCGGACGAGCCGTGGTTCGGGATCGAGCAGGAGTACACCTTCATGGAGGACGGCCGTCCCCACGGCTGGCCGGTGGGCGGCTTCCCTGCGCCCCAGGGTGGCTACTACTGCGGTATCGGCGCCGACGAGATCTGGGGCCGTGGGGTCGTCGAGGCCCACACCCAGGCCTGCATGGACGCCGGGTTGTCCATCTCGGGCACCAACGCCGAGGTGATGATGGGCCAGTGGGAGTTCCAGATCGGGCCGCTCCCGCCGCTCGAGGCCTCCGACCAGATCTGGGTCGCTCGCTGGCTGCTGTATCGCATCGCCGAGGACTGGGACATCTCCGCGACCCTCGACCCGAAGCCGGTCAAGGGCGACTGGAACGGCGCCGGCGCCCACACCAACTTCTCGACCAAGGAGATGCGGGAGTCCTACGACGCCGTCGTCGCCGCCGCCGAGGCCCTCGGCAAGCGCCACGACCTCCACATCACCAACTACGGCGTGGGCGTCGAGAAGCGGCTCACCGGCCTCCACGAGACGGCCCCGTGGACCGAGTTCTCCTATGGCGTCTCCGACCGGGGTGCCTCGGTGCGGATCCCCTGGCAGGTCGCCAAGGAGGGCAAGGGCTACATCGAGGACCGGCGTCCCAACGCCAACATGGACCCCTACGTGGTCACGGCGCTCATCACCGAGACGGTGTGCGGCACTGCTGCAGGGGACCTGTAGCCCCACTACCGGCACACGACCGACGACCGAGGGGCCCCCGAAACGGGGGCCCCTCGCCGCGTCCAACCCTGGGTTGTGAGCGTCGCCCATTCGCCAACCCAGGGTTGTCAGCGTCGGAATCCGACGTCCACAACCCAGGGTTGGCATCATCAGGGGGTGGATGTCGCCCGACTCAGTACCCACCTCGACGCCCTGTGCCGTGTCGTCGGCGATCGGCGGCCGGGCAGCCGCGGCAACCGTCAGGCGACGACCCACGTCGCCGAGGCCTTCGCCGCCGCCGGCTGGGAGGTGGACCGGCCGACGTTCGCGTGCCTCGACTGGCGCGGCGCCGGCGGCCGTCTCGACGTCGACGGTGCCCGATTCCGCCTCACGCCCAGCCCCTATGGACTCGGCGTCGATGTCACCGGGCCGATCCGACTCGTCGACGAGCCCGCCGGATTGGGACGACGCGACCTGACCGGCTCGATCCTCGTCCTGCACGGGTCGATCGCCGCCGAGCCGCTGACCCCGAAGGGCTTCCCGTTCTACGGCGACGAGCGCTCCGAGCGCATCGTCACCGCCCTCGAGGCCGCCCGGCCGGCCGTCGTGCTGGCGGTGACCGGGCGGTTCCCGCCGCTGTGTGGGGCGCTCGACCCGTTCCCCCTCATCGAGGACGGCGACTTCCCGATCCCGACGGCCAACCTGCGTCCCGACGCCGCCACCGACCTGTTCGACCACGAGGGTGAGATGGCGCGGGTGACCATCGACGCCGAGCGGTGGGAGGCGCGGGCCGAGAACGTGATCGCCATCCGTGGGCCCCGGACCCCGAGGGTGACCGTGATCGCCCACGTCGACGCCAAGCCGGGGACGCCCGGTGCCGTGGACAACGCCGCCGGCGTCGTGGCGCTCATCGACCTCGCCGACCGGCTCTCGCCCCACCGCGGCGAACTGCCGATCGGCGTCGAGTTGCTGGCAGTGAACGGGGAGGACCACTTCGCCGCCCCCGGGGAGGTCGACTGGCTGGCAGCCAATGGTTCATCGCTCGACGACATCGAGCTCGTGGTGAACGTCGACGGGGCCGGCTACCGGGGCGGTCGGTCCGCGTGGTCGGCCTACCACCTCGATGACGCGCCGGCGGCCCACGTCGCCGAGGCCTTCGCCCCGGTCGAGTCGCTGGCGCCCGGACCGGCGTGGTACCAGAGCGACCACGCCATCTTCGCCATGGCCGGCCGACCGGCGGTGGCGATCACCACGGATCGGGTCGACGAGATGCTGGAGACCCTGTTCCATGCGCCGACCGACACCCCCGACCAGGTCGACCTGTCCCTGGTGGCCGACGTCGCCGAGGGCATCGAGCGTCTCATCAGGTCCTGGCCGCCGACTGCCTGACGCTTTCAACCCAGGGTTGGGGACGGGGCGGGTGACCGCATGGGTGGGGCACCTACCCTCCCCCGGTGAACTCCGGTGTGTTGCTGGCGCTCGGCGCCTACCTCTTCTGGGGCCTGACGCCGCTCTTTTGGAAGCTGCTCTCCGACGTGCCTGCGGTCGAGCAACTGGCCCACCGCATCGTCTGGTCGCTGCCGCTGCTCGTCGTCGCCGCGACCATCACCCGCGGGATCCGCAGACTCGGTGGGGTCGACCGACGCGGCTGGGCCCGCTTCCTGGCCGGCGGGCTGCTCCTCTCGGTCAACTGGGGCGTCTTCGTGTGGGCGGTGGCCTCCGACCGGGTGGTCGAGGCGTCGCTGGGCTACTACATCAACCCGCTCGTCTCGGTGGCCCTCGGGGTCGCGGTGCTCGGGGAACGCCTCCGTCCCAAGCAGTGGACGGCGGTGGG
>JBFLKR010000255.1:0-7012 GCA_040883295.1 Acidimicrobiia bacterium | reverse complement strand
GTCGCCGGCGTGGTACGCACCCGTCATGTTCGGTCTCATGGGACTCGGCGTGGTCACCATCATCGCCACGTACGTCTTCACCCTCGACCGGGTGATGTTGGCGCCGGGCCTCGGTGCCCTGGCGGTGGGGATGTTCATGACCCTCGGCTACAAGTAGCCGCGTTCTTCGCTTCGTTCCGAACGGTGCAGTTCCCTTCGGGAACTGCCGCTGAACACGCAGAGCTCGGAAGAACTGCCGCGACTCCCATCGACGCTCCGGACGTTGTCGGGTTATCCCCAGAGTTGTCCACACATCGTGGAGAAACCGCTCCGCGTCGCACCGAGTTCGACGCCGCGTGACCTCAGGTTCGCGAACCGGCCACTAGGCGTTCTCCGGCCGCCACACGAGGGTCATGTCCTCCCGGCAGTGCCGGGGGTTCGACACCTCGAGGTTGTTGGCCATCGTCATCGTGACCTCGGCCCCGCAGACCGAGCACCGGAAGTGGGCATTCGTCTCGGACACGTCGGTGGGGTCCACCTCGTCGGGGGCGTTGGCGAGCATCCGCAGGAAGTACGTCGACACGCGCCAGATCGCGACGCCGATGAGAATGGCGATGATCACGGTCCCGACGGTCACGAGCGAAGTCTATGGCCGAGGACGCCCAACGACCGGGGCCCGGGCATCGCCCGGGCCCCGGTAAGACTCGGTCCCGTCCGAAGTACTGAAGTCCTCGAGGATCACACCCGCTCGAGGATGGTGCCGTTGGCCATGCCGCCGCCCTCGCACATCGACTGCAGGCCGTAACGGGCACCGGATCGCACCATCTCGTGGACGAGGGTGGTCATGAGCCGCCCGCCCGAGGCGCCGAGCGGGTGGCCGAGCGCCACGGCCCCGCCGTTGACGTTGGTCCGCTCCCACAGTCCCATCGGGTCACTGCCGCCGTGCTCGATCCGCCAGGCGATCGGCACCGAGGCGAACGCCTCGTTGATCTCGAACAGGTCGATGTCCTCGATCGTCAGACCGGCCTTCTCCAGCGCCTTGGTGGTGGCCGGGATCGGCGCGGTGAGCATCATGATCGGATCGTCGCCCGCCAAGCTGAACGACACGAACCGCGCCATCGGCTCGAGGCCAAGTTCCTCGGCCTTGTCCTCGTCCATGATGAGCATGGCAGAGGCACCATCCGTGATCTGGCTCGAGTTCCCGGCCGTGATCGAGTGGCTGGGGTCGAAGGCCGGCTTGAGCCCGGCGAGCACCTCCATGGTGGTGGTCGGCCGGATGCCCTCGTCGGTCGCCAGCAGCTCGGTGGTGCCGTCCTCGTGGGTGACCTCGATCGGGATGATCTGGGTCTCGAAGCGCCCCTCCTCGGTGGCGCGGGCGGCGCGCTGGTGACTGTCGACGGCCAACTGGTCCATCTCCTCGCGGGAGATGTCCCACTTCTCGGCGATGAGCTGGGCCGAGATGCCCTGGGGGACGAGGCCGTGGCCGTATCGCTCCAGCATGAGGTCGCCGAAGGGCTTGCCGGGGCCGTTGGCGGCGGTGATGCCCATCGGCACCCGCGACATCGACTCGACACCGGCGGCGATGACCACGTCGTAGGCACCGGCGATGACGCCCTGGGCGGCGAAGTGGGCCGACTGCTGGGAGGAACCGCACTGGCGGTCGATGGTGGTGCCCACCGTGGTTTCGGGGAAGCCGGCGGCGAGGGCGGCGTTGCGGCCGACGTTGAGACCCTGCTCGCCCGTCTGCATGACGCAGCCCATGATCACGTCCTCGACGAGGGCGGGGTCGAGGTCGTTTCGCTCCACCAGTGCCCGGAGGGGAATCGACGCCAGGTCGACGGGGTGGATGTGGTCGAGCTGCCCGTTCCGCTTCCCCATCGGGGTGCGGACGGCATCGACGATGACCGCTCTGCGCATGGGAATCCTTCCGATCAGGCCTGCGGCCAGTGTAGATCGCCTCGGTACCCCACCTAATGAGGGTTCGTTCAAAGTTTCGCGGGTCGATGCGCATCGGTACCGTGGGTCGCCATGTCCGACGACCGCATACCCAAGAAGACCTACGAGGAGGAGCTCGAGCGGCTCCAGGTGGAGCTCGCCGAGCTGGCCCGCTGGGTGGTGTCGTCGGGAGCCCGCATCGTGATCCTGTTCGAGGGCCGCGATGCCGCCGGCAAGGGCGGGACCATCAAGCGGATGACCCAGTACCTCAACCCCCGGGTCGCACGGGTGGTCGCCCTGCCGGCCCCCACCGAGCGGGAGCAGACCCAGTGGTACTTCCAGCGCTACATCGCCCACCTGCCCTCGGCGGGTTCGATCCGGCTGTTCGACCGCTCCTGGTACAACCGGGCGGGGGTGGAGAAGGTGATGGGCTTCTGCACCAGCGAGGAGTACCACCGCTTCCTGCACCAGGCGCCGATCTTCGAGCGGCTCCTCGTCGAGGAGGGGATCCTGCTGCGCAAGTACTGGTTCAGCGTCTCGCGTGACGAGCAGGAGCAGCGGTTCCGGGACCGGATCGAGGACCCCACCCGTCGCTGGAAGCTGTCGCCGATGGACCTCGAGTCCATGCGCCGATGGGACGACTACTCCCGGGCCAAGGACCAGATGTTCATCCACACCGACATCCCCGAGTCGCCGTGGCACGTCGTCCCCAGCGACGACAAGCGGTCGGCCCGCCTGAACATGATCCACCACTTCCTCTCGTCGATCCCCTACGAGAAGCAGGAGCCACGTGTGATCGAGCTCCCCGAACGGGCACCGGACACCGGGTACGTCCGTCCGCCCATGGACTCCCAGTCGGTGGTGCCGGACCACGCCTCGACGCTCTGGTGAGGGGTTACTCGGCCCCGTCGTCGGAGCGGGGCCGGTAGCGGATCCAACCCTTCATGTCCGCCCAGGACGCGACCTGGTGGATGAGGAAGGCGGCGACCACCAGGCCGAGTGCCACCTCGAGGACGATGAGCCAGACCGGCATGGGATGAGACTACGGGGTGGGACACCCGGCGGATGGGTCAATGGTGTTGGGGCTCACCGGATGCATCGACCTCGGCGACCACCGCCTCCTCGTCCCGAGCCTCGATGACGGCCTCGACCTCGCGGTGGAACAGCACGTCGACGTTCGAGAGGGCAAAGGACGCCGATCCGCGAGGGCGGGACCGGTAGTAGAGCCAACCTCACGCCTCGGCCCAGAGGGCGGCTCGGTGGAGCAGCCAGGCTCCCACTGCCAGCGACCAGCAAGCGGCCAGGATCACCAGCCAAGCGGGGATGCGGTGGAGCTGAGGGGATTCGAACCCCTGACCCCCTGCTTGCAAAGCAGGTGCTCTGCCAACTGAGCTACAGCCCCTCTGGTGGTCAGGATACCGGCCCACCTCGTGTGAACTCCCTCGGAGGCGCGAGCCCGGCTGCTTGTGGTATCGCCGGCCGTATGGTGCCGCTTCATGCGAGTCCGGCCAACCATCGCCCACGTGCTGTTGGCGTCCGCCCTGCTCGCCGCCGGTTGCTCGTCGCCAGACTCCGAATCCGTCATCGACACGCCGCCGACTACGGACTTGCTCGGCCTCGGCCCGCCACCCGCGGTCCCCGCCCTCGACCCCACGGCGGTCGCCGAGGGCGAGGTGCTCTATCGCCAGTACTGCGCCTCGTGCCATGGGGCCGACCTGGCGGGGGATCCGGACTGGATGACGCCCAACGAGGACGGCTCCTTCCGCCCCCCGCCGCACGACTCGTCGGGGCACACGTGGCACCACCCCGACCCGCTCCTCATCGAGATCGTCCGGGACGGCGGCGGGTTCCCCGAGTCGCGGATGCCCGGGTTCGGCGAGCGGCTCTCCGACGAGCAGGTCGAGTCGGTGCTCGCCTACCTGAAGTCGTCATGGGGGCCCGAGGAACGGGCCCACCAATGGCGGATGACGTGGCAGGACCGACAGCTGGGGAGCTAGTCGCTCGGACAGCCCCGGATGCTGGTGCCGGCGAAGTCGGGGATCGGACGCTCGGCAGCCTCGGCGGCCGTCTCGGCCGGTCCGTTGGCTTCGATGTCGGCGATCAGCCAATCCATCTCGTCGATCTCGCGTTGCTGGGCCTCGATGATCCCGACCGCCAGCTCGCACACCCGGTAGTCGTCGATCTGAGCGCGTTCGCTGGTGAGGATGGCGATGGAGTGGTGAGGGATCATCGCCGACATGTACGACGACCCCGACACGGTCGCCTGGCTGCGGACGAGGAACATGGACAGGGCGAAGAGGACCACGCTCCCGGCGATGATGCCGATGTTGACCCAACGGCGCCGGTACATGCCGAGCATGAACCCGAGCATGATCACGGCCATCGTGGCCCCCATGAGCAGGGTCATGTACAGACGGGTCTCGCTCCATCGCAGGTGCGACCAGTCCCACGAGTTGAGGTAGGTGAGGGCATACATCGCCACCATGGCGGTGGCGATCATCGCCCCGAAGCGGAGGTACCTGCCGACGGGGGTCTCCTCGGTCTCGGCTTGGTCGTCGAGCGCGGGTCGAGTGGGCTTCGTGGACATGGGCGGCCTCCCGTTGGGCGTTCGCCCTCCACTACCCCCGCGCTCGGCCGGGGAAACGCCGTCAGGCGTCGTGCATGTCGGGGCCGACCCGGAGCCGGGTCAGGGTGAGGCGCTCGAGGACGCCGGCGTAGAGCGGCAGCCGATTCGGTGCACAGCAGCCCACCTGCAGGTGGCCGACCTGGGCGCCGGCCTGCTCGAGCAACGCCGCGACCCGCTCGGGCTCCCCGGTGTCGATCGACGACCGGGCCCGGTCGATCGTGGTGCGGAGGGCGCTCATCCGTGGGCTGCGCCCCGGCTCGCAACACCGCCGTTCGAGTTCGTCGACCAGCTCCAGCGCCTCGTCGAGCGTCGCGGTGGCCGGTGGCGGTTCGGTGGGCATCGTCCGACCAGCGTATGCCGATGCCGGCCGTTGCCCGTCGCGTCGTGGCACTGCCTACCATCGCCATCATGTCGACACCCAGCCCACGCTCCCTCGGCGTGGCGGTGCTGCTGGTGTTGGCCCTCACCGCCTGCGGCGGATCCGCCGGCAACGACGCCGGCACCGGGATCGAGCCCCAGGACCCGGAGCTCGTCGCCCTCGGCGAGGAGCTCTACCAGGCGAACTGCGCGTCCTGTCACGGCGTCGACCTGCGGGGCACGGACCAGGGACCGTCCCAGCTGTCGGTGGTGTACGAGCCCGGCCACCACGGCGACGCTGCCTACTACCTGGCCGTCCGCAACGGCGTCGTACAACACCACTGGCCGTTCGGTGACATGCCCCCTGTCGAAGGGCTCGCCGACCCCGAGATCGAGGCGATCGTCGCCTTCATCCGTGAAACCCAGCGGGTCAACGGCTTCGAGCCCTACCCACCCGGGTAGACGGTCAGCCCCCGGACGGGCGCTCGCCAAGCAGCAGTGCCCGACGGCGGAGGTACTCCTCGTCGTCGATCTCGCCTCGCGCATAGCGGGCATCGAGTTCGTCCAGGCCGGGCCGCGACGGCGGTGGGTTGGATCGGCTCGACCGGACCAAGGCGATCACCACGGCGGCGACCAGCGCGAGGCCGATCAGCCAGACGACCACCATCCCCAACCAGCCGACACCCCCCATGTGGCCCCAACCATCGCCGAACACCTGCAGGAACGCCATCAGCGGTACGCCACCGGCACGGTCATCCCGGCCTCGTAGTGGCCGGGGATGAGGCAGGCAGCCTCCGTGAAGAAGGTCGTGTCCTCGGGGAAGGCGACCACCAGACTGCCGGCCTCCCCGGGCCCCAGTTCGAGGTAGACGTCGGCATCGGCGCCATGGTGACCGTCGTCGCCATGGCCGTCGTGGCCCGACTCGAGGTGCTCCTCGATGCGGTGGGTGTTCGACAGGCGGAACTCGTGGAGGACGGCGCCGTCGTTGCGGATGTCGAAGCGCACCGTCTCACCGGCCGAGACCTCGACAGTCTCGGGTTCGAAGGCGAACTCGGTCATCACGACCTCGACCACCCGGTCGGCTTCGTCCCCGGCGGCGGCGGGGTCGTCGTGGTCGGCATCCGAGGCATCGTGGCCGGCATCGCCGTCGTCGTGGTCGGCGGCCGCATCGGCCGCCTCGGTGGTGGTCGGGGGCATCGTGGTCGTGGTGGTGGTCGGGGCCGTCGTGGTCGTGATGGGAGCCTCCGTCGTCTCGACGGCCGCGGGCGGCATGCTCTGACCGGCGGCGCAGGAGGCCATGACGAGGGCGAGCACGACGGCGGTGGCGGTGGTCCGGACGGACATGCGAGACGGCTCCTCGGTGGCTCTGGACCAGCATGGGGCCTGCCGAAGCGGAGCGGAAGTCGGCCATTCGGCCACCGGGGTCCCCCATCTGGGGGAGGGTCAATCGATCAGGCCCAACCGCAGGCCGATGGCGACCGCCTCGGCGCGGCCGGAAGCCCCGAGCCGCTCGAACGCGTCGGACAGGTACGTCTTGACGGTCGCCTCGCCGATGCCGAGCGCTCGGGCGACCTGCTTGTTCTCGTAGCCACGCGCGACGAGCTGGAGGACCTCGGTCTCTCGGGGGCTGAGCAACCCGCCCGCGGTGCCGTCCGCCTCGGTGACCGCGGCGGCCACGTCGCCGTGGAGGTAGACGCCCCCGTCGTGCACCACGGCGAGGGCCCGCAGCAACTCGTCGCGGCCCGTCTGCTTGAGGAGGTATCCGGCGGCCCCGAGCGCCATCGCCTCCCGCACGTGGGTGGGGCGATCGTGCATCGTCAACATGAGCACCCGCACCATCGGGTGGTCCCGGCGGATCCGACGAAGGGCCTCGAGCCCGCCAATCCCCGGCATGCGGAGGTCGAGCAGCACCACGTCCGCGGCCTCGGTGGCGAGGAGGTCGAGGAGGGCCTCGCCCGAATCGGCCTCCCCAACGATGTCGACATCGCTGTCGGCCAGCATCCAGCGGATCCCTTCGCGGACGATGCCATGGTCGTCGGTGATGACGACCCTCACGACCGCTCCCGATCGGGTACCCAGGCCGCCAGCCTGGTGCCACCGGCAGGCCGGCGCCGC
>JBFLKR010000035.1:0-4832 GCA_040883295.1 Acidimicrobiia bacterium | reverse complement strand
TCGGCGGTGTCGGGTCCCATCCCAGCCATCATCCGCGATGGTACGGCCACCGAGCGTGGCGCACCTCCCCAGAACCGGGGATTTCAGATCTCGCCGTAGCGCTCGATGAGCTGGATGTGGGTGCCGTCGGGGTCCTCGTAGGTCACGAACCGCGAGACGCCGGTGTCGGCCGGCGGAGCGATCGGCTCGTGGCCCGCTGCCCGGATCCGGGCGACCTCCTCCTCGAGATCGGCCACGGCGAACCCCACGACCGCCCGTTGGCGCTCGCCGTCGGGGGCGTCGCCCTCGTGGAGGGCGAAGCGGGCGCCCTCGGTGGCCATCGCCTGCCAGGACTCGAATCGGGGCCCCGGCTCGAGGCCGAGGACGTCGCGGTAGAAGGGCATCGACCGCTCGAGGTCGTCCACCCACACGAACACGGTGTCGACGTGCATGCCGCGAGCCTACGTCCCGCTCGGTAGGTTCCCCCCATGGTCTTCGACTACGTGATCGTGGGAGCAGGCTCGGCGGGCTGCGTCCTCGCCAACCGGCTCTCCGCCGACCCCGACGTCTCCGTCCTCCTCCTCGAGGCCGGTGGCTCCGACCGCCACCTGAACGTGAAGATCCCCGCTGCGTTCCGCCAGCTCTTCCGCACCGAGCGGGACTGGAACTACAACACGCAGCCCGAGCCGCACCTCGACGGGCGCAGCCTCTACATGCCCCGCGGCAAGATGCTCGGGGGCTGCCATTCGATCAACGCCATGCTCTACGTGCGCGGCGACAAGGCCGACTACGACGAGTGGCGCGACGAGTACGGCGCCAAGGGCTGGGGCTGGGACGACGTGCTCCCCTACTTCAAGCGGTCCGAGCACAACGAGCGTGGGCCGTCGGAGTTCCACGCCATCGGTGGCCCGATGAACGTGACCGACCTCCCAGTCGTCAACCCCTTCACCCACCGCTTCCTCGAGGCCTGCCAGGCGGTCGGGATCCCCCTCGACGAGGACTACAACGACGGTGCGCCGGACGGCGTCTCCGTCGTGCAGGTCACCCAGAAGCGCGGCGCCCGCCATTCGGTGGTCGACGCCTACCTCGCCCCGGCCCGCAAGCGCCGGAACCTGACGATCGCCACCGGGGCGCTCGTGCACCGGGTGGTGTTCGACGGCGGCCGGGCGGTGGGTGTCGAGTACCGCGACGTCGGCGGCCCCCAGCGGGCGTCGGTGGCCCGAGAGGTGATCCTCTCGGCGGGCGCCATCGGCAGCCCCCACATCCTGCAACTGTCGGGTATCGGCCCCGCCGACCACCTCCGGGAGGTCGGCGTCGACGTCGTGCTGGACCAGCCCAAGGTGGGCTGGGGCCTCCAGGACCACCCGTTCGCCGGGGTCGGCTACCAGGCCACGGTCCCCGGCACCCTCGACGAGGCCGAGTCGCCGGTCGAGCTGGCGAAGTGGGTGGCGCGCCGGACGGGCATGTTGACCTCGACGGTGGCCGAGGCGATGGCGTTCTTCGACCGCGACGGCGACGGCAAGGCCGACCTGCAGTACCACTGGGGGCCGGTCGGCGGCACCAACCTCCACGGCTTCGAAGAGGACCGCGTCCCCGGCTTCGCGATCGGGACGACCCTCATCAAGCCGCAGTCGCGGGGCACGGTGCGGCTGCGGTCGCCCGACCCCGAGGTGCATCCCGACATCGTCGGCAACTTCCTCGAGTCCGATGCCGACAGGGCCGTCATGGTCGACGGCATCGAGTTCGCCCGCGAGATCGCCCACGCGGCGCCGTTCGACGAGGTGCGGGGTCGGGAGGTGACCCCCGGCGAGGGGATCACCGGTGACGAGTTGGAGGCGTGGATCCGCCAGAACGCGGAGTTGATCTACCACCCCACCTCGACGGTGGCGATGGGCGGCGACGACGACGCCCCCCTCGACCCCGAGCTGCGCCTGCGGGGCATCGAGGGGCTCCGGGTGGTGGACGCCTCGGTGATGCCGTCGGTGACCCGGGGCAACACGAACGCCCCGACGATCATGATCGCCGAGAAGGCCGCCGACCTCCTCCTCGACCTCGCGTGAGCCCGCCGCCAACCCAGGGCTCCGGTTCACGCCCGATCCCCGAGGCGTGGGCCCCGGTACACGCTGGGCGTGCACCACGGCCCGTGCTTCGGGTTTCCCCATGAGCCTCCGATTCGGCATCCTCGGCACCGCCAAGGTCGCCCGGCGCGCCGTGATCCCCGCCATCGTCGCCGCCGGCTGCGAGGTGACCGCCGTGGCCTCCCGCACGCGGGAGGCGGCCGCCGCGGTGGCCGACCCGCTCGGGGCGGTGCCGGTCGAGGGGTACGCGCCGTTGCTGACCCGCGACGACGTGGACGCCGTCTACATCCCCCTACCCAACCACCTGCACGCCGAGTGGGCGATCGCCGCCGCCGAGGCGGGCAAGCACGTGCTCTGTGAGAAACCGCTGGCCATGACGGCCGCCGATGCCGGCACCATGGTCGAGGCGGCCCGGGCGGCCGGGGTGGTGCTCGCCGAGGCGTACATGTACCGCCACCACCCGGCCTGGGTCGAGGCCCGTCGACTGGTCGCCGACGGCGTCATCGGCGAGCCGCTGGCAGTCGACACGTGGTTCACCTACTTCAACGACAAGCCGACCGACATCCGCAACGTCGCCGAGTGGGGAGGAGGCGGCCTCCTCGACGTCGGCTGTTACGCGGTCGACGCCTCCCGGCTGCTGCTCGGCGCCGACGCCGTGCCCACCGGCGTGACCATGGTCCGGGACCCGGCCTCGGGCGTGGACATCCTCTCGGCCGGGACGCTCGGGTTCCCCGCCGGGCGGTCGGCGACGTTCACCTGCTCCACCCGGGCCGCCCGATCGCAGGGGCTCCAGGTGTTCGGCAGCGCCGGTCGACTCATCTTCGAGACGCCCTTCAACCCCCCCGACGGGATCTCCCGCGTGCTCGTCGACGCGGGTGGTGAGCACCGCTGGAAGGACCACGGCCCGACCGACCAGTTCGCCCGCATGATCGAGGCATTCGTCGCGACCGTGGCCGGCGCCGAGCCGGAGATCCCGGTCGAGTGGGGGGTGGACAACCTGGCGGTGATCGACGCCCTGTTCGCCATGGCCGCCCACACCTGACCGCGGCTGGGAACCCAGGGTTCGCCACCGCGGCTCGAAGCACTTCTCTGGGCCGGAGACCGTCGGATCGACGCGCTCGGGCCCAAGGTTCCCTCAGCGGTTGAGGATCGGACCGCCGGTCCGGGCCAGCTCCTCGACCAGCGGAACGCACTCGGGCGCCGACGGCATCGCCGCCACCTCTGCGGCGAGGCGCTCGGCGTTCAGCCGATGGACGGGCTCCTCGAGCACCCGGGTGACGGCTGCCGCCACCGATGCCTCCGAGCACTCGTCGGGCAGCACCGGGACCCCGGCCCCGCAGATGGCCAACTGGGCGGCGTTGTCGAACTGGTCGGCACCCTGGGGCACGACCACCATCGGGGTACCCGACACGATCCCGGCGGTGGTGACACCCCATCCGCCGTGCGTGACGAACCCGTCGGCGACCTCCATGAGGTGGTCCATCGACACCCACGGCACCACCACGGCCCCGTCAACGTCGACGGGCAACGACGTCGCCACCACCGGGGTGGCCCCCGCCGCCAGGATCGCTCGGGCGATCACCTCGTTGAGTTCGGCCGTCCCGAACAGCGTCCCCAGGCTCACGGCCACGACCGGCCGACCGGCGGGCACGGCGGCTCGCCACTCGTCATCGACATCCGAGGTGTGGATCTCGGGCCGGAGGGGATGAGCCGTGTGCGACAGCGACCTGAACGGCCACGGGTTGAGGCTCGGTGGCGCCTGCACGAGGCCGAGGGTGGCGTCCCAGGCCCGCTCGCCAACCCAGAGGTCGCGGGCCTCGGCACCGTGCGCCTCGTGGATGCGGTCCCACGTGCCCCTCGAACCGTCCGCCAACCACTGCCGACGCTCGTCGAGGTCGAGTGGCATCCACCCCATGGGCCAACCGCCCGTGTGCCCGCCGTGGAGCACGCAACCGAAGGGGATCCCGCCGATCTCGGCGGCCGCCTGGCAGCCGAGATCGGACAGGTCGGCGAGCAGCACGTCCGGAGGTTGATCGGCGAACTGGGCCAGCAGGTCGTCTGCGACTGCCGCCGGGCCTTCGACGAACATGGTCCGTTCGAGGGCCTCGATGCCGTCGGAGGCCTTGAGGGAACCTTGGGTGTAGTCCGGCCCCGAGGCAATCGCCTCGAACCCGTACTCGAGGACCGTCTGCCCGTACGTCGCCGAGGTGGCGAACACCACCTCGTGCCCGGCGTCGACCAACGCCCGCGCCATCGGGAGCATTGGGAAGAGGTGCCCGTGTCCGGGGATGATCGAGAAGAGGACCCGCACGTCCGCCACCCTACGTTCGCGCTGCCCACGGTGGCGTAGCCTCGACCACAGGAGGGATGCATGCCAACCACGGAGCGCAGTGTCGAGGAGCGACGCCGCGAACCCGATCGGCGCGTGCGACGGGTGTCCCTCCACCACCCCGAGCGACGCAGTGGCTTCGACCGCCGTGAGCCCGAGCCCGGCACGCTGCGGTCCGCCTGGCTCCGGGTGCTCACGGCGTACCGCGACTCGCCGACGGCCATCGCCGTGGTGGCCCTCGCTTTCGTTGCGCTGAGCGCCGCCGACCTGGTGCTGACCCTGCGAGCGCTCGAGGCCGGCGCCACCGAACTCAACCCCGTCATGGCCGCACTGTTCGAGCGCAGCCCGGTGCTCGCCGGCGCCTTCAAGCTGTCCATCGCCGTCGCCGTGGCGGCGGTGCTGTGGACCGCGCGGCGTCACCGACGGATCCTCGAGGTGTCGCTGCT
>JBFLKR010000034.1:0-14788 GCA_040883295.1 Acidimicrobiia bacterium | reverse complement strand
TCGTCACGGCCGACGTCGTGCAGCACGAGGGCTGTGGCCCGGGCCGCGGCTGCTCCTGAGCCTGCATCGAGGACGGCTCGCATCACCGACTGGTGCCAGGTGGCCGCGGCTCCGACGATCCGATACGTCTGCCGTCCGACCCGCTCGTAGCGGCCCGACCTGGTACGTGCCTCGAGGGCTCCTCGACCGAGTCCGAGGCGATGAGCGTCCGCGACGGAGAACACCCCGTGTTGGCGATCCGCCAGCGCTGCGAGGGGATCCATGGGTCGGAGCATGCCGTCGGTCGCGGCCGACGGGAACCCCCCTGTCGTTCCTGTCGCCCTGAGCCTGCTCCAGCATGGCCTGGGCCGACAGGAACGTGTGAAGGTGATTCCTGTCGGGCGCAGCCTGCCCACACACGCGTCCGCCCGACAAGAACGGTTGGGGCCTACCTGCGGCGGAAGGGGTCGGCGGCGTCGCGGATGCCGAGACCCACGAGGTACCAGGCACCCGAGAAGAGGGCGATGCAGCCGGCACCGGCCAACAGGGTCGACCACGGGATGCCCTCGCCCTGGGCGGCGGGCAGCGACATCGCCCAGAACACCATCGTGCCCCAGTTGTGGCGGGTGTCGGCGAAGCCGAGGAACGAGACGAATCCGTCGGCGATGATGGCCCCCGACACCCCCACGAGCACCGCGAGCGCCGCGACCGGGATGAGGTGGGGCATGACGTGGGAGGCGATGATGTGACGGGCCCCGCCACCCGCCACCCGGGCGGCGTCGACGAACCGGGCCGACATGATCGTCAGGGCCCGGGTCCGCAGCACGATGGCCGTGGTCCCCAACCCGGCGATGACGCCGTAGATGAGCCCGAAGACGAACGGCGAGATCGCATCCCCGAACGGCCCGGCGCCGATGATGATGAGCGCGAGTGGGGCCGGCAGCAGCATGAAGGCGTTCGAGACCTGGCTGATCACCGCATCGGTGCGGCGCCGGAAGAACGCCGACACCACGGCGGCCCCGACCCCCACCACCGCCGTCGTGATCGCGGCGGTGACGCCCACGACGAACGAGGGGGCCGCCGCGGCCAGCATCATCGACAGCACGTCGCGGCCGAGGTTGTCGACCCCGAACGGATGGCGCAGGGTCAGGCCGTCGGGCTGGCGGACCTGGTTGTAGGTCTCGCCCACCTCGTAGAAGGGGTTCTGGAGCCGGGCGCGCAGCAACTCGATCTGGGTCTCCGGGTCGTGGGGGGCGCCGTCGGGCACGATCTCCAACTCGACGATGATCACGTCGTTGCCCGTCAGCGGGTCGTAGATCGTCGACGGCCACACGGTCGCGATCAGGATCGGGTGGATGATCGCCATGGCGAGGAACATGACCAGCAGACCGATGCCGACCATCGCCGGCTTGTGACGGACGAACCGGGACCGGAAGCCCCGCCAACCCGGCTCGTCCTGTGGGTCGCTCGGGTGAAGGAGGCCGGGCTCCGACGGACGCTCCACGGTGGCCGTCACAGCTCCACCGCCTGCACCCGGTCGTCGACCAGGAGCCGCGGGTCGAGTCGGGCGTGGATGAGGTCGATGGCGAGGCGGGCCACCACCGAGATGGCGCCGATCACCAACAGGCCCCCGACCACGAGCGGGTAGTCCCGGGCATCGAGGCCGCCGAACAGCATCCGGCTGATCCCCGGGTAGAAGAGCGAGGCCTGGTACGACGACGGCACCGTGAAGGCGAACTCGACGATGACGAGCCCGGTGAGCACGAACGGCAGCGACACGACGAACTTCGACAGCGCCGGGAGGATCGCCAGCCGGGCGGCGTGGCGATTGCGGACGTCGACCTCGCGCAGGCCCTTGGCCCGGGCGGTCCGGATGTAGTCCTCCTCGGCGGCGCCGTCCATCGAGGCGTCGATGACCAGGGCGATCTCCCCGAAGGCGAGGATCGCCACCACGATGATCGGCAGGGCGAGCCAGATCATGATCTGGACGGCGTCGGAACGGATGCCGACGACGTCCCAGAGCCACCACAGACCGGCCAGGTAGACGGCGGCGGAGGCGGCGGTCCACAGGCGTCGGCGAGCCAGCCGTCGGAAGGCCCACGCCACCCCGGCGACGGCGACCGCCATCACGCCGAACGACGCCATGAGCACCCAGGGGGTTGCCCCGAGGTCGGGGACGTTGATGAGGTTGCGTGGCAGGGCGATGGGGATCTCGGACGCGCTCGCCACCTCGAGTCCCTGGATGAAGCGCAGACTGGAGATCCCGAACACCTGGATGAAGAGCCAGGTGAGGAAGAACGTGAGGAAGGGCGGGAACAGCGAGTGGGTCGTGACGGCGGCGAACCGGATCGAGCCCCGTAGCCAGCGCCGGTTGGACCACCCGGCGATGCGACCCAGGCCGAGACCGACCACGAAGGCGGTGCCCACCGCCACCGTGAAGATGAGCAGCGTCCACGGCAGGAGGGCCGCCATGGTGGGGCCGATCGGCACGCCGGAGAACGAGGTCCCGAAGTCCCCGGTCAGCAGGCTCCCCATGAAGATGAGGTACTGCTGCCAGATCGGCCGGTCGAGCCCGAGCCGTTCGCCCAACTGCTCGCGGAACTCGGCGTTGCCGGGCAGGAAGTTGGTGGTGAAGTCGCCGGGCATGAGGGCGGATGCGAGGAAGAAGACGACCGCCGAGAAGATCACGAGGGTGAGGAGGCTGGAGAGGAGCCTCCTGCCGAGGAAGCGGGCCACGAGCAGGGACGATACCGACGATGGCGTCCTAGGCCCCGATAGCCTCGCCGCCCATGGGCATCCTCGACGGCATCCGCGTGCTCGACTTCGGCCGGTACATCGCCGGCCCCTTCTGCGCCACCCTGCTCGGCGACCTCGGTGCCGAGGTCATCCGGGTGGAGAAGCGCTCGGGGGGTGAGGACCGCTTCCTGTCGCCCATTGCTGCCGACGGCACCGGCGCGACACTGGTGAACCTCGGCCGGAACAAGGAGGGGATGACCCTCGACCCCCGCACCGAGGGTGGCGCCGAGGTGCTCCGCCGACTCGTCCGGACCGCCGACGTCGTGCTCGCCAACCTGCCCCACGCCGGGCTCCGGCGCATGGGCCTCGACTACCCGTCGATCTCGGCCCTGAAGCCGGACATCATCCTCACCACCGTCGACGCCTACGGCGACCACGGCCCGTATGCCGAGCGGGTCGGCTTCGACGGGGTCGGCCAGGCGATGAGCGGCAATGCCTTCCTCACCGGGCCCCCCGGTCACCCGACCCGCGCCTACGTGCCCTGGGTGGACTTCGGCACCGCCTCCCTCGCCGCCTTCGCCACCGTGGCGGCGCTCTGGCACCGGGACCGCACGGGGGAGGGCCAGCACGTGCAGGCGGCCCTGCTGGCAACCGCCCTGCAGTTCAACTCGTTCACGCTCACCGAGGAGGCGGTGATCGGCAAGGGCCGGGTCTCCACCCACAACCGGGGCCAGACGAGCGGGCCGACCGACCTGTTCCGGGCTACCGACGGCTGGCTGGTCCTGCAGGTGGTCGGCAACCCGATCTTCGAGCGGGTCGCCCGCCTGATGCGTCGCGAGGACTGGCTCGAGGACCCCCGCTTCGCCACCGACGACGGCCGCGGCGAGCACGGCGAGGAGCTCAGCGAGGTGATCGCGGCCTGGGTGGCCGGTCGGACCCGAGCCGAGGCGATCGAGGCGTTCAACGATGCCGGGATCCCCAGCGCCCCGGTCTACGACGCCGCCGCCGCACTGGCCGATCCCCACGTCGTCGAGACGGGCATGTTGGTGGTGGCCCCGTACCCGGGCACCCCGGTGCCCACCCCCATCGTCGGCCCGCCGATCTCACTGTCGGCGACGCCGCCGGTCGACCCGTCCCCGGCGCCGACGCTGGGCCAGCACACCGACCAGGTGCTCGCCTCGCTCGGGTACGCCGCCGACGAGATCGCTGCGCTCCGGGCCGAGGGCGCCATCTGACCCTCTCTTGTGTGCCCGATGGAATGCGACTACGCTGAGTGGTCATGGGGCTGCTGATGGTGTCAATCGGACTCGTCGTCGCCGGTCTCGGGGTCCTCGGGATCTCGGGCCACCTCGACGCGGGTGCCCTGCGCTGGCTCGGTATGGGATCCGCCGACCACCCGACCGTCGCCCGACAGGTCGGCCTCAATCGGTCGCTCTTCGCCCTCGTCGCCGTCTCGGGCCTCGTGCTCGTCGCCGGCGGCCTGCTCGAGCTCTGAGGGCTACTCCGTCGGCTCGGAGGCCGCCACGCAGTTCGTGGTCCCGTCGCCGTCGGTGCGGAAACAGGTGTTGACCTGGGCGAACGCCCCGTCGTCGTTCGTCCACATCACGTTCCGGAACTCCTCACCCTCGCTCTCGAAGCTCGACGAGGAACGGCTCCAGTCGGCGAGTCGGTCGTCGAAGAAGGCCACGAGCTCGTCGAAGTCCGAGCCCGGGTACTGGAGCGTCACCGCGACCTCCGAGCCCATGACGAACGAGCTGACGACTTCGCCGCCATCCGGCAGCTCGATGGTGAGCTCGTCCGGCACCTCGCCGCCACCGATCGACATCGACCCCTCGTCGGTCTCGACGCGGACCTCGCCGCCCTCCTCGTCGATGTCGAATTCGACGTTGCCGTTCTCGCCGGAGGCCTCGAGGCCGCGCTCGATGGCCCCCTCGGTCAGCTCCTCGACCGCTGCCCCGCAGCCAGCCGCGACGACCGACAGGGCGGCCAGCACGATGATCATCCGTCGCATGCCATTCCTTCTTGGTTCCACCGCGAGCCTACGTCGTCGGCGCCCCGGTCGCTCGAGAACGGCGACGCCGTCCTCCCCCTAGCATCGCCCGCCATGTCCTCCCCGGCCATCGCCGAGCCGTTGCTCCGCCCCGTCACGCCGACGGCGATCCGGGCGTTCCTCGGCTCGGTCCCCACCGTCGACGAAGTGGCGGTCGCCGGGCGGGTCGCCGACCTCGCCACCCGATCCATCAAGCGCGAGTCCAAGGCCGCGGCGCTGGAGCTGGCGATCCGGATGACGGACCTCACCACCCTCGAGGGGGCCGACACGCCGGGCAAGGTCCGTCAACTTGCTGCCAAGGCCGTGACGCCCGACCCCACCGACCCGACGATTCCCTCGGTGGCGGCCGTGTGCGTCTACCCGGCGATGGTCCCCCACGCCGTTGCGGCGGTGGCGGGCAGCGATGTGTCGGTGGCCGCGGTCGCCACCTACTTCCCTTCCGGGCAGGCGCCGCTCGAGGTCAAGTTGGCCGACACCGCCGCGGCGGTCGCCGCCGGCGCCGACGAGATCGACATGGTCATCGACCGGGGCGCCTTCCTGTCGGGCGACCACCTCAAGGTCTACGAGGAGATCGTCGCCACCAAGGAGACGTGTGGCGACGCCCACCTCAAGGTCATCCTCGAGACCGGCGAGTTGGCCACCTTCGACGCCGTCCGGCAGGCCTCGATGCTCGCCATGGCGGCCGGTGCCGACTTCATCAAGACCTCCACCGGGAAGGTGGCGCCGGCCGCCACCCGAGAGGTCACGCTCGTCATGTTGGAGGCCATCCGCGACTTCCACGCCCTCACCGGCCGCGAGATCGGCATGAAGCCGGCCGGGGGGATCCGGGTCGCCAAGGACGCGATCCGCTACCTGGTGCTCCTCCACGAGACGCTCGGCACCCGCTGGATGACCCCGGACCGATTTCGCTTCGGTGCCTCGTCGCTCCTCAATGACCTCTTGATGCAGGTCCGCTGGCTCCGCGAGGGCCGGTACCAGGCCGCTCCCTACTTCACGAAGGACTGACCGCGTGACCGACGACGCCATCCCCGCCGCCACGACGTCCGAGTCCCGGGCAGCGACCCTCGACTGGTCGTACGAGCCGTCTCTGGAGTCGACCGACGTCGTCTCCATCCCGGCCACCCAGGGTCTCTGGATCGGCGGGGCCGAGGTGGCCCCGGCCTCCGGTCGGACCTTCGACACCGTGAACCCGGCGACCGAGGAGCCGCTCGGGGCGGTGGCCGAGGCGGACGAGGCCGACGTCGACCGGGCCGTCACCGCCGCCCGGGCGGCCTGGGAGTCGGGGTGGCGGGACCTCCCGGGCGCCGAGCGGGCCAAGTACCTGTTCCGGATGGCCCGACTGCTCCAGGAGCGTGCGCGGGAGTTCGCCGTCCTCGAGACGATGGACGGCGGCAAGCCGATCCGCGAGGCCCGCGACTTCGACGTCCCGACCGCCGCCGCCCACTTCTTCTACTACGCCGGGTGGGCCGACAAGCTCGAGTACGCCTTCCCGGGGCCCGCCCCTCGCCCGCTCGGCGTCGCCGGCCAGGTCATCCCCTGGAACTTCCCGCTGCTCATGTTGGCCTGGAAGATCGCGCCGGCGTTGGCCGCCGGCAACACGGTCGTCCTCAAGCCCGCCGAGACGACGTCGCTCACGGCCCTCGAGTTCGCCCGGCTGTCGGCGGAGGCCGGCCTTCCCGACGGGGTCCTCAACGTCGTGACCGGCGCCGGGGCGACCGGGGCGGCGCTCGTGGCCCACCCGGGCGTGGACAAGGTGGCCTTCACCGGTTCGACGGCGGTCGGCAAGCGCATCCAGCAGGCGGTGGCCGGCACCGACAAGCGGGTCACCCTCGAGCTCGGCGGCAAGGCAGCCCACGTCGTCTTCGACGACGCCCCGCTCGACCAGGCCATCGAGGGGGTCGTCAACGGCATCTTCTTCAACCAGGGCCACGTCTGCTGCGCCGGTTCCCGGCTGTTGGTGCAGGAGTCGATCCACGATGTCTTCGTCGAGAAGCTGAAGGATCGCCTCGACCTGCTGCGGGTCGGGGACCCGCTCGACAAGAACACCGACATCGGGGCCATCAACTCGGCCGAGCAGCTGGAGCGGATCCGCGAGCTCGTCGCCGAGGGCGAGGCGGCCGGCGGGGAGCGGTGGCAACCGGCCTGCGACCTGCCCGAGCGAGGCTTCTGGTTCCCCCCGACGCTCTTCCTCGGCGTCTCCCAGTCGCACCGGATCGCCCAGGAGGAGATCTTCGGCCCGGTGCTCTCGATCCTGACGTTCCGCACCCCCGAGGAGGCGGTGGAGAAGGCCAACAACACCCCCTACGGCCTCTCGGCCGGCGTGTGGACCCAGAAGGGCTCCCGGATCCTCTGGATGGCCGACCGGCTCGAGGCCGGCGTGGTCTGGGCCAACACCTACAACCGCTTCGACCCGGCGTCGCCCTTTGGCGGCTACAAGGAGTCCGGGTTCGGGCGAGAGGGCGGCCGCCACGGCCTGCTCCCCTACATGGCGGGGCTGGCATGAGCCGCCTCGACGTCCACAAGACGTACAAGCTCTATGTCGGCGGGGCGTTCCCCCGGTCGGAGTCCGGCCGGGTGCTCCCGGCCACCGATGCCACCGGCGAGGTCGTCGCCCGCGTCGCCCATGCCTCCCGCAAGGACTTGCGCGACGCCGTGCGGATCGCCCGTGGTGCCCACCCCGGCTGGGCCGGCCGCACGGCCTACAACCGGGGCCAGGTCCTCTACCGCATCGCCGAGATGGTCGAGGATCGCCGGTCGACGTTCGTCGACCAACTCGCCATCGATGGCCGGTCGCCGGAGGCGGCGAAGGCCGAGGTCGAGGCCGCCATCGACCGGATCGTCTGGTACGCGGGGTGGGCGGACAAGTTCGCCCAGGTGTTCGGCAACCTCAATCCCGTGGCGGGTCCGTACTTCAACATCTCGGCGCCCGAACCGACGGGCGTCGTCGGTGTCATCGCCCCCTCCGAGCCGCCGTTGCTCGGCCTCGTCTCGACCCTGCTGCCGGTGCTCGTGCCCGGGAACGCCGCCGTGGTGGTGGCCTCGGACCGCTGGCCGCTCACGGCGGTGACCTTCGCCGAGGCGCTGGCCACGGCCGACGTCCCCCCCGGGGTGGTGAACCTGCTCACCGGACGGGCCGAGGAGTTGGTGGGTCATCTCGCCGCCCACCTCGACGTCAATGCCCTCGACCTCTCGGGAGCCGATCGGGGGCTGGTGGCGGCGGCGCAGGAGGCGGCGGCCGGCAACGTCAAGCGCGTGCACGCCGACCCCCCCGAGGACTGGTGGGAGGCCCAGAGTCCCCATCGCATCGCCGCCTTCACCGAGACGAAGACGGTCTGGCACCCCAAGGGTCGCTGACCGGGGCGACCGGCCGCCATGGCCGATCCGACGACTCGCCGCCCATCGACGCTCCCACCCCGTTCTCGTGTCGTTCAGCCCCCTCCCGAAGGCCCGGACGACACAAGAACGCTTCCGGCGGGAGCGAGGGCTCAGTCGACCGGGAGCGGGCGGCCGTCGGCGAACGCCTCGAGGACCGCGGCCGCATCCGGTTCGACCGGCACCACGTACGACGTGCCGCCCTCGTTGGAGATCCGTACCGGCAGCGCGGTCGCCTCGGTGACCGACGAGGTCTGCATCCCCCAGGCCAGCCGGGCGAGCGCCCCCGGCCCGGTGTCGGAGTCGGCCGTTAGGTAGGCGGTCGCCGACAGCGCCGCCCGGGGGGCGCGCAGCAGCCCGAGCGGCGACGAGGCCTGGTCGATGATCTGCAGCAGCACCTCACGCTGGCGACCCGTGCGAGCGATGTCGCCGCCGCCGGCGGCCACCCATGACCCGTCCCGCAGTTCCTCGAGGCTGCGGGAGCGGACATAGGCGAGGGCGGTGGCGCCGTCGACGGTCTGGCGGCCGGCGGGGACGTCGAGCCCCGACTTGAGGTCCCTGGACGGGTACGGGAACTCCAACTCCACCCCACCGAGCGCGTCGACGATCTCGGCGAAGCCGCCGAAACCCACCTCGAGGTAGTGGTCGGGGCGGATCCCGGTGGCGCGGGCCACCGTCTCGACGAGCAGGTCGGGACCCCCGAGGGCGTAGGCGGCGTTGATCTTGTTCGTGCCGTACCCGGGGACGTCCACCTTGAGGTCCCGGGGCAGCGACACCACCTGCCGACGACCATCGGTGGCCTGCACGAGCATCACGACGTCGGCCCGCGAGCCGCCGAAGTCCCCGAAGGAGCCCTCGAGGTCGTCGGGCAGGAACTCACGGCTGTCGGAGCCGACGACCAGCCACACCTGGCCGTCGGAGCCGAGGGCGGGCAGGGTGCCGGCGTCCTGCATCCGGGCCTGGGTGATCGCCAGCACCGCGGCGGCGGCGCCGACCACCGCGATGAGCAGGGCGAGGATCACCAGCACCCACCGCTGGCCGCGGGAGAAGCGGCGACGACGGGACGGTGCCGGCTGGGGAGCGGGCGGCGGGGCGGTGGGGGAGGCGGTCATGACCGATGAACGGTATCGCCGGCCGGCCTATACGACCGGCCGGATCAGGACCTCAGCAGCACCTCGACCGTCGACCCGCAGAAGCCGGCGACGGAGTCGCGGGCGGCCACCGTCACCGACTCCACCCCATCGGGGATCGGGACACCCGAGAGCGAGCGCGTGAACGGCTGTTCCTCGACGTGGGGGTGGGCGAGTTCCCGGGTGCCTGCCACGGTGCCGTCGGGAAGGCGCACCTCCCAGGCGTCGGCGTACTTCTCCCAGCCGGTGTCGGCCGACGCGACGGTGACCTCGAATCGCCAGGTGCCGTCGCCCTCGGCCGTCGCCTCCGCCGTCACCACGTCGGCGCAGCCGTCACCCGAGATCGTGGTCGTCGGGTCGCCGACGACGGTCCCGGCGCAGGCGGCCGCCGTGATGGCGATGGCGAGAGCGGGGGACAGGCGTCGCACGCGTCGATTGTCCCATCCCGGTGCCCTAGCCTGCGGGCCGTGCCGATCACCATGGTCGTAGAGGTCCCGAAGGGGAGCCGCAACAAATACGAGATGGACCACGACACGGGGGCGATCGTCCTCGACCGGATGCTCTTCACCGCCACGCGGTACCCGGCCGACTACGGGTTCATCCCCGACACCCTCGCCGACGACGGCGACCCCCTCGACGCGCTGGCGCTCGTCAGCGAGCCGACCTTCCCCGGGTGCCACATCCGCATCCGTCCGATCGGGTTGTTCGTCATGGTCGACGAGGGCCAGGACGACCACAAGGTGCTCGGCGTCCCCGAGGGCGACCCGGTGTGGGCCCAGGCCCGGGATCTCGACGACGTGCCCGTCCACCTCCTCCGCGAGCTCGAGCACTTCTTCTCGGTCTACAAGGACCTCGAGGACGCCAAGACCGATACGAAGGGATGGCGGCCTGCCGCCGAGGTCGGGCCGATCCTCGAGCGGGCCCGTGCCGCCCACCGACCCCTCGGGCACGACTAGGAGCCGACGGTGACGAGCCTCTGGGAGGAAACGGCCGGCCCGGTCCGGGCCCGGGCCCCGCTGGCCGGCGACGCCACGGCCGACGTGGTCGTGCTCGGCGGCGGGTACTCGGGGCTGTGGACGGCCCTCCACCTGCTGGACCGGGATCCCGCCCTCGACGTCCTCGTCGTGGAGGCTCGCCACGTCGGCTTCGGGGCCAGCGGTCGCAACGGCGGGTGGTTCTCGTCGAAGGTCGCCGGCATCGCCGACCTGTTGGCCGACCCCGCCACCCGCGATGGCGGCATCGCGCTCCAGCGACTCATGATCGAGACCGTCGCCGATGGGGGCCGGTTCCTCGCCCGGGAGGGCATCGAGTGCGACTGGGTCCGCTCCGGCACCGTGGATGCCGCCACCAGCCCTGCCCAGGAGGCCCTCGCCAAGGCCTACCTGGCCGTGTTCGCCGAGGCCGGGTTCGGGGACGACTTCCGGTGGGCCCCGGCCGAGGAGATGGCCGAGCGGTTCCGGCCTGCCGGCCTTCGCGGTGGCTACGTCACGCCCCACACCGCCTCGGTCCACCCGCTGAAGCTGGTTCGCGGGCTCGCTGCTGCGGTCGAGCGGCGAGGCGGACGCATCGTGGAGGGGACGACCGCCGAGTTGGCCGGTCCCGGAGCGGTGCGCACCGATCGGGGCACCGTGCGAGCACCCGTCGTCATCCATGCCACCGAGGCCTACTCGGGCTCGCTGCCCGGACGCGGCCGCGAGGTAGCCCCCGTCTACTCCCTCATGGTCGCCACCGCCCCGCTCCCTGCCGAGGTCTGGGAGGTCATCGGGCTGCCGAACCGGGAGACGTTCGCCGACTGGCGCCGACTCATCGTGTACGGCCAGCGCACGGCAGACGACCGGATCGCCTTCGGTGGACGGGGCGCTCCCTACCACTACGGCTCGGCGATCGACCCGGCATTCGACACCGACCAGGCGGTGGCCGAAGCCCTGGTGGCGGCCCTCCGCGGGTTGTTCCCCGACGTCGCCGACCACCTCGACGCCACCCACCACTGGGGCGGGCCGCTCGGCGTGCCCCGCGACTGGCGGCCATCGGTGCGTTTCGATCCCACCACCGGCGTGGGATCGCTCGGGGGCTACGTGGGCCAGGGGGTCGCCGCCTCGGCGCTGGCTGGACGGTCGATGGCGGCGCTCGTCCTCGGCCACGACGACGACGAGGCCGCCCACCTGCCGTGGGTGGGCCATCGTTCACCGCGTTGGGAGCCCGAACCGCTCCGGTGGCTCGGCGTCAACGCCGGCCTCGCCCTCACGAAGTGGACCGACGACGACGAGCGGCGCACCGGGCGCGAAGCCCGGCTGCGCGGGGCGGTGATCCACCGCCTCGTGGGGCTCTAGCCGGCCAGCTCGGTGGCGTGGCGAGCGATGGCTTCGGCCGTGAACCCGAGGTGCTCGGCGATGACCCCGGCGGGCGCCGACGCCCCGAAGCGATCGATGCAGTGGGTCTCGTCGGCCCATCGCTCCCATCCGAAGGACGCCGCCGCCTCCACCGCCAGGCGGGGGGCGGTACCGAGGACCTCGCGGCGATAGGCCTCGTCCTCTGCCTCGAAGGCCTCCCAGCACGGGAGGCTCACCACGCGGGCGTCCACCCCGTCGCCGGCGAGCAGGTCGGCGGCGTCGAGGCAGGTCGCCACCTCCGAGCCGGTCGCCACGAGCGTGACGTCGTTCCCGGGTCGGAGTACGTAGCCACCGCGGGCGACCCCGCCCCGGGGCCGGTCGAGGGTCGGCACTCCCTGGCGGGTGAGGACGAGGGCGGTGGGGCCGTCGTGGCGGTTGAGCGCCAACTCCCACGCCTCCACCGTTTCGGTGGCGTCGGCGGGCCGGACCACCCACAGGCCCGGCATCGCCCGCAGGGAGGCGAGGTGCTCGATCGGCTGGTGGGTGGGGCCGTCCTCGCCGAGGAAGACCGAGTCGTGGGTCCAGACCCAGATCGACGGCACCGCCATGAGGGCGGAGAGCCGCACCGCCGCCCGCATGTAGTCGCTGAAGATGAGGAAGGTGGCCCCGTACGCCCGCACCCCGCCGTGGAGGTTCATGCCGTTGACGGCCGCCCCCATCGCGTGTTCACGGATGCCGAAGTGCACGTTGCGGCCGCCCGGGTCGTCGGCCGAGAAGGACCCGCCATCGGAGATGACGGTCTTGGTGGACTCGGCCAGGTCGGCGGCCCCGCCCAGGAAGCCGGGCACCCGCTCGGCGATCTGGTCGAACAGGGCCCCGCCGGCGGCCCGAGTGGCGAGGACGGCGTCGAATGCGGGGGGCGCCAGGGTCACCCGGCCTTGGTCGTGGTGGGCCGCCCAGGCCTCCGCCAACTCGGGCTCGGCGGCGAACGCCGCCCCCCGGCGGTCCTGCCAGGCGCGATGGGCCGCCCGGCCCCGCTCCATGGCGGTGGTGAAGGTCTCGTAGATCGAGGCCGGTACCTCGAACGGGGGATGGTCCCAGCCGATGGCTTCCCTGGTGGCGGCGATCTCGTCGTCGCCGAGCGGCGACCCGTGGGCCGAGGCGGAGTCCTGCTTGCCGGGGGATCCGTGCCCGATGTGGGTGTGGGCGATGATGAGTGACGGTCGGTCGTCGGCGGCGATGGCGGCCTCGTACGCCTCGGCGATGGCGGCGTGGTCATGGCCGTCGATCGTGAGGGTGTGCCAGCCCATGGCGGTGTACTTGGCGGCCACGTCCTCGGAGTAGGTGATGTCGGTGCTGCCGTCGATCGAGATCCGATTGGCGTCGTACAGGTACACGATCCGACCCAGCCCGAGGTGGCCGGCCAGCGAGGCCGCCTCCTGGGAGATGCCCTCCATGAGGTCGCCGTCGGAGACGAAACCGAACACACGGTGGTCGACGAGGTCGGGGCCGAACCGGGCTCGCAGGTGGGCCTCGGCCATCGCCATCCCGACCCCGGTGGCGAACCCTTGGCCGAGGGGGCCGGTCGTGGTCTCGATCCCGAGCGCCTGGTCCACCTCGGGGTGGCCGGCGGTGTGGCTGCCCCACTGGCGGAAGTTGCGCAACTCGTCCATGGGCATCGGGAATCCCGACAGGTGCAGCAGCGAGTACAGGAGCATCGACCCGTGCCCGTTGGAGAGGATGAAGCGGTCGCGGTCGGGCCAGGTGGGGTCGTCGGGATCGACGGTCAGGAACCGGGTCCAGAGGACGGCGGCCGCATCGGCCAGCCCCATGGGTGCTCCCGGATGGCCCGAGTTGGCCGCCTGCACGGCGTCCATGGCGAGGGCCTTGATGGCGTTGACGGCGTCGCGGAGGTCGTCACTCATGGCAGCGAAGCGTAGGGCGCGCCGAGCCCCCGGGCGGAACCCGGGGGCTCGGGGCGGAATCCGGTCGGCGATCCGGAGGAGGGGGAGGAGGGGACAGCGAGCCGACCGGTTCCCGGGGGACGGTGCCCTCGACGTGGGCGCCGAGGTCCCCCGAGATCTCCGGGACCGGCCCCGACGGAGGGAGGAGGGAGGGGAGTGGGGCCGGTCCCGAGGGCTCAGGCGTCCTGGAGGTGCTTGGTGTGGCCTCGCAGGCGAGGGAAGTGGACGCCCTTGTGCTGGTTGCACTTGTCGAACTTGTTGTACATCGAGAGGCGGGTGGTGCAACCGTCCTCGTCGCAGGTGCGATGGCGGTCGTAGGTCTGCGACTTGCGGGGCACCTTGGCGACCCGTGTCGCCTTCATCGTCGTATCCATGGTCACTCCTTCGGTGGTGGCGGCAGCCCCGTGGGGCCGGCCGGTGTCCTTCGCTGTTGGGAACAGATTGGAGGAGGGCGATGAGAGGTTCCTGAGGCTCGTGTGAGAAGCGCCTAAGAACCGTTCTGGGCCCGTGTGGATGCCGAATCCGGCCGTACCATGCCCTCGATGCCACCCGCCGACCCCGCCGACGGCCACCGGGTCCTCCTCGTCGAGGACGATCGCGGGGTGCGCGATTCCCTCGCCCGGGCGCTCGGCTTCGAGGGCTATGACGTGACCACCGCACCCGACGGCATCGAGGCCATGCAGGTCGTCGACGGGGTGGCGCCCGACGTGATCGTGCTCGACGTGATGATGCCGGTGATGTCCGGCCTCGAGGTCGCCCGCCGTCTCCGCGCCAGGGGTGACGCCACCCCGATCCTCATGCTCACCGCCCGCCACGAGGTCTCCGACCGGGTCGCCGGCCTCGACGCCGGTGCCGACGACTACCTCGTCAAGCCGTTCGCCCTCGACGAGTTGCTCGCCCGGATCCGGGCCCTGCTGCGGCGCACCGAGGGGGTCCCCGGCGAGTCGTCGATCCTCGAGGTCGCCGATCTCAGCCTCGACGCCGATGCACGGCGGGTCTTCCGCGGTGATCGCGAGATCGAGCTCACCAAGACGGAGTTCGACCTCCTCGAGCTGCTGCTGCGCAACGCCGGCATCGTGCTGTCGCGAGAGCAGATCTACGAGGACATCTGGGGCTACGACTTCGAGTCTTCGTCGAACAGCCTCGACGTCTACATCGGCTACCTGCGCCGGAAGACCGAGGCCGGCGACGAGCCGCGGCTCATCCAGACCGTGCGCGGCGTCGGCT
>JBFLKR010000033.1:0-11535 GCA_040883295.1 Acidimicrobiia bacterium | reverse complement strand
TGCCCGCCGAGGGGGGCGTGTGGCTGGGCGACGACGTGGCCGGCTGGGCCTGGAGCCGCACCACCGACCTCACCATCGTCTGGAGCGAGGCCTCCGACCGGGGCGGCACCCTGATCCGGCATCGGGTGCTCGGCGGGCCCGAGCGATCCCCGATCGTGGTGGGTGGCGAGTGGCGGGTCACCGACCTCGCCTGGGACAAGGCCGTGGTGGTGAGCAACGACGCCATCGGCCTGGTCGATCTCGAGACCGCCCAGCTGTACCTGCGGATGGCGACGCCGCCCGTGCGGGTCGCCGGCCTGTTCGGGGACCTCGTCCTCGGCGAGGCCGGCGACGGTGACCCGATCCAGGTCGACCTCGACGGGACGTACGGCGCCGCCCCGCCCTGGTGGGAGCCCGCGGCCGACGTGGTCCTCGACGACCCCGGGACCGGATGGGGCGCCCAGGTCCTCGGCGACACCGTCCATCTGCACGCGCCCGATGGCGCCACCGAGTTCATCCCCACCTCGGGCACCCCGACCTGGTCGGCCAATGGGCGCCATCTCGTGGTGCCACAGGGATCGGCGGTCCTCGTCCTCGACACCCGCATGGGCACCCGAGCTCTGGTGGACGTCGGGGCCCCGGTCGAGCGGGTCTGGGTGGCGGGCTAGTTGGCGTAGGCCAACAGCATGGCGTCGGCCCAACGCCCCGCCGTCTCCTCGTACCACCGGCGGGCCCCGCCGAAGTCGCCCACCTCCAGCGCCTCGATCGACGCCCACAGGTGCTCGCACGAGTGGTCGTCGGCGAGGTCGTCGGGGTCGAACAGCTCCACGACTCCGGCGTAGTCCACCTCGACGAGCCGGTTCGGCGGGAAGGCCAACAGCCAGTCGAGGAGGGACTCCATGTCCTCGGTGGCCGCCTCCATGCCGACCGACCGAAGGGCCCGGATGGCCCGGCGCAGTCGCTTGGTGGCATCTCGGCGCAGGGTGCGGTACCGGAGGTGGAGACCGCCCTCGTCCACCGAGAGCACCCGCTCGGTCGGGTCGAAGAGCAGGAACCACCGGAGGGGCACGTGCCACTGGGACGTGAGGATGTGGCTGCGTGCGGACTGTGACCGCTCACGCATGGCCTCCAACTCGTCGGCGGCCCGGCGGGCCACCGACTCGGGGACGATCAGGTCGGCGCCGAGCTCCCTGAAGGCGTTGTGGAACGCCAGCACCCCCTCGAGCATCCGAAGTCGGGGCTGGCGGGGGCACAGGAATCGGGTGCCCTCGTGCACGGCGGTCACGACGTCGTTGCGGAGCGGCTCGGTCGTCAGTCCGAAGGGATGCTCGCGCCACGCGGGCGCCGGGTCGTC
Source organism: Acidimicrobiia bacterium (assembly GCA_040883295.1). Classification (GTDB taxonomy): domain Bacteria; phylum Actinomycetota; class Acidimicrobiia; order Spongiisociales; family JAENVV01; genus JAHEFX01. The sequence continues at coordinate 10,202 of JBFLKR010000033.1, read as the reverse complement.
GACCGCCTCGGGCAGGTCGAGCCACTCGTCCTCGGCGTCCTCCACCGGCACGTAGACGCGGAGTTGGGCAGCACGGGTCATGTCGCGAGCGACCCTAGGTCCACGTGCGGCGCACCACTGACGGCTGACGCCGCCCACGACACCCGCCCCGAGCGGAGCTCGGGGCTACAACACCGCCGTCGGGCCTCCGGCCCTCGGCTACCCCACCGCTCGGCTCCGCCGAGCTCCTGGTCCCGGGCTGCGCCCGGCGACGGGAGTAGGCCGGCATCGCCGGCCGGTGTCGTAGCGGTGCGCAGCACCGCAGTGTTGTAGCGATGGGCCGCGGGCCCGGGCGCGTTGTGCCGGGCGCAGCCCGGCGGTGGCGCCTCAGGCGGTCGCCAGGTTCAGGGCGCTCACCACTGCTCGGAGACTCGCCATGACGATCGAGGGGTGGATGCCGACGCCCCACACCCGCCGGCCGGACTCCAGTTCCAACTCCACGTACGCGGCGGCGCGGGCGTCGGAGCCGGCGTCGATGGCGTGCTCCTCGTAGGCGGTGAGCCGGAACCCGACACCGGCGTGGGCCCGAATGGCATGGATGAACGCGTCGATCGGGCCATTGCCCTCGCCGCGCACCTCCGTCTCCTCGCCGTGGTGGCGGATCCGGGCCGTGACCGTGGCGGGGCGCTCGTCGTCGAAGTCGGACTCGACCCGGGCCGACACCAACTCGAAGGGAGTGGTGGTGGTCAGGTAGGTCGCCTCGAACTCGCGCCAGATCTCGAACGAGGTGATCTCCTCGGAGGTCTCGTCGGCGATCGCCTGCACCCGGTTGGTGAAGTCGACCTGGCAGCCACGGGGCAGGTCCATGAGGTAGTCGTGGAGGAGGATGTAGCTGACGCCGCCCTTGCCGGACTGGCTGTTGACCCGCACGACCGCCTCGTAGGTGCGGCCGACGTGGTGGGGGTCGATGGGGAGGTACGGCACCTCCCAGCGGTCGTAGTCGTCGGCGAGAGCGGCCATGCCCTTCTTGATGGCGTCCTGGTGGGAGCCGGAGAACGCCGTGTAGACGAGGTCGCCGCCGTAGGGGTGGCGGGGATGGACCGGGAGCTGGTTGCAGTACTCGGTCTCGCGACGGATCTCGTCGATGTCGGTGAAGTCCAACTCCGGGTCGACGCCCTGGCTGAACAGGTTGAGCGCCAGGGTGACGACGTCGACGTTGCCGGTGCGCTCCCCGTTGCCGAAGAGGGTTCCCTCCACCCGCTGGGCTCCGGCCATCTGGCCGAACTCGGCGGCGGCGACCGCCGTGCCCCGGTCGTTGTGGGGATGGAGCGAGAGGATGATCGCGTCCCGCTCGCGGAGTCGCCGGTGCAGCCACTCGATCTGGTCGGCGTAGATGTTCGGGGTCGCCGACTCCACGGTGGCGGGGAAGTTGAGCACGATCGGGTCGTCGGGGGTGGGAGTCATCACGTCCATGACCGCATGGCACACCTCGAGGGCCACCGGGAGCTCGGTCTGGGAGAACGACTCGGGGGAGTACTCGTAGCGGACCCGGGTCTGGCCGCCGAGCTGCGCCTCGAACTTCTTGCACAGCTCGGCGCCACCGACCGCTATGTCGACGACGCCGGCCGCATCGGTGTTGAACACGACCCGTCGCTGGAGCGGGTTGGTCGAGTTGTAGAAGTGGACGATCGCCTGCCGAGAGCCGTCGATCGACTCGAAGGTTCGCTCGATCAACTCGGGGCGCGACTGGGTGAGCACCTGGATGGTGACGTCGTCGGGGATGGCGTCGTCGTCGACGAGCTGGCGGACGAAGTCGAAGTCGGTCTGGCTGGCGGCGGGGAAGCCGACCTCGATCTCCTTGAAGCCGACCCGGACGAGCAGGTCGAACATGCGACGCTTCCGCTCGAGGTTCATCGGGTTGATGAGGGCCTGGTTGCCGTCGCGGAGGTCGACCGAGCACCAGCGCGGGGCGCGGGTGATGGGCGTGTCGGGCCAGGTGCGGTCGCGGAGGCCCACCGGCTCGAAGGGTCGGTATTTCTCGAAGGGCATCCGCCCCGTGTCCTGTGGCCCGCCCATGTCGTCCTCCGGTCGGGTGGTGGGGCCTCCTACGAAAAAACCTCCCGGCCGGTCGGCATGGGAGGTTCGGCGATCACCGGGTTGTGGTGTCGCCGCTATCCGAGGAGGAGCTCCAGTGCGTGGTTCATGTGGGCGACACCATAGCGTGCGCGACCCGGGCGGGTCCACCGCCCACAGCCCCGGCGGCTCAATAGGCCTCGACCGGGGCCTGGTCGGTGGTCGAGCGGCCCGTTCGACGGGCAGCCGTCGAGTGCCGACCCGCCCGCACGTGGTCGCCGGCGGCGGCGAGGCCCATGCGCGGCATGTTCCCGTAGATGGCCTCGAAGGACCCCGCGGAGACGAGGTAGGTCTCGTGCCAGATCCCGATGGCGCCGTTGTCGCGGACCAGTCGGTTGAACGCGCGCCATGGCTCGAGGTGGGGGAGTTCGGGGTCCCTGGCGAAGCGCTCGAGGTGCTCGAAGCTCCGCCAGTACTGCACCGAGATCGACGTCCGCCCGTTCCAGTTCTCGGCGTGGAGGCATCCGAGCTCGGGGCGCTCGGCCAGCACCCGCTGCATCTCGCCCATCTGCCGGCCGATCCGGATCATCGGGCCGAGGTCGCGGAGCCGATTGAGGCGGGCCCCGATGAGGAAGACGACGAAGTCCCCGTCGAGCTCGGCCGTGAAGCGTCCGTTGTGGGTCATCGCCAATCCAGTCTTGTCGCCGTCAAGACCACCGTAGTCGACCTATCTTGTCGTCGTCAAGTAGGATCGGGACCCGTGTCCGACTACCACCATGGCGACCTGCGCAACGCCCTCCTCGCCGAGGCGGGTTCGCTCCTCGAGGAGGAGGGCGCCGAGGCGGTCACCCTCCGAGGCCTCGCCCGTCGGGTCGGGGTGTCCCACGCGGCCCCCGGCTACCACTTCGCCGATCGGGACCTCCTGCTCGTCGAACTCGCGGCCGAAGGGCACGAGATGCTCGAGGCATCGATGCGCCGGGCCCTCGCCGAGGCCGACGGCGAATCGGACCTCGTGGCGATCGGGATGGGCTACCTCCGGTTCGCCCTGGACCACCCGAACCGTTTCCGGCTCACCTTCGAGAGCGCCGGGCTCGATCCGGGGCGCTCCGAACGGTTCATGGCGGCCTCCGCGGCCACCTTCCGGACCCTCCTCACCGTGGCGGCGGGCGGGCCGGACGCCACCCCCGACGAGCAGCTCGCCGGCCCCTGGCTGCGGGCCTGGGCACTGGTGCACGGATTGGCGACGCTCTACCTCGATGACGCCGTCGGGCCCTATCGCGGGCAACGAGAGCGGTACCTCGCCGCAGCCCTCGCCGAACTGCGGGCATTGGACCGATGACCGCGATCGGCGTCGACGGCGCTCCCGGCGGGTGGGTCCACGTCACCCTCGAGTCGGGCACGGCCGTTGCCGTCGGGTTCGCCACGCGGCTGGCTGACCTCCCCCGGGCCGACATCGTCGGCATCGACATCCCCCTCGGGTTCCCGGTCCCCGGCCAACACCGGCCGGCCGAGGTCGAGGCCCGCCGCCTGCTCGGCCGCCGCGCCTCGAGCGTCTTCGCCGTGCCGCCCAGGGCGGTGTTGGAGGCCACCGACTACGCCGATGCGCGGCGGATGGCGGTCGACCTCACCGGCCGGTCGATCTCGGCCCAGGCCTTTGCCCTCGCCCCGAAGATCCTCGAGGCCGCCGACGCCGAGCGAGCCGGTGTCCCGCTCATCGAGGTCCACCCCGAGGCAGCCTTCGCGGCGCTCGCCGGCGAGCCGATCGGCCGCAAGAAGACCTGGGACGGCCAGGAGCGGCGCCGGTCGCTGTTGGCCGCGGAGGGGGTGGCCGTGACCGGCGGCCTTGGTGTGGCGGGACCGGCGGCATCCGACGACGTCCTCGATGCCGCCGTCTGCGCGCTGGTGGCCGAGCGGTTCGGTGAGAACAGGGCGACTCCGCTCGCCACGCCGACCCATCCCGAGGACCGCCCGATCTGGGTCTGGTACCCCGACTGAACCGTGGGCCGGAGCGCGTCGATGCGACGCGCCCGGGCCCAGAGAAGACCCCGAGGGCGCGGTCTCGAACCCTGGGTTCGCAGCGGCGCTCAAGTTCGGGGGGTGGGAGGCCGATGACTCCTCGCGAGGAGCCCGCGATGCAACGTCGTACGCGACACCCATCCGAACAGCAGGCAGCCGTCCGTCGGGCGACCCGACTGGTGGTCCAGGGCTCGCTGTGGCTCGCCGGTGGCTTTCTCATCCACCAGCTCGTCGTCCCCCGGCTCTCGTTCCCCCAGCCCATCGAATGGGCGATGTGGGGGGCGATGGCGCTCGGCGGCTACCTCGTCGTGATGGGCGCCATCGCCTGGCTCTGGACCTCGGTCCGCTAGCCGAGATCGATCAGGAACCGGCGCATGGCGGCGTACACCGGCGTCGGCTCGGGCCATTCGGCGTGGGTCCCGGGGAAGAACGTGATCGACTTCGGCGGCTCGAAGGCGTCGTAGAGGTCGAGCGCCGAGACCCGGTCGAAGACCTCGTCCCGATCGGCGTTCAGCATGAGGACCGGGCGATCGCCGAGGGCCGGGGCGTAGGTGGCCGGGTCGGCCGCGAGGAGCGCCGCCTCCTGGTCGTCGGTGAGGGGCGGCCCAGAGAAGCGCACGCGACGGGCATTCGAACCGACGACACAGAGACAGAGTCCTGCGATTCGGCGGTCATCCGCGGCGAAGAGCGTGCCCAGCCACCCGCCCAACGAGAAGCCGAGCAGGCCGATCGGGCGACCACGGAGCCGGTCGTGGCCCTCGACGAGGTCGACGACCCGACCCAGATCGCCCAGCGACCGCACCACGGCTTCGGTGGCGTGGATCGCCGTGGGGTCGGCGCCGGGGACGGCGCGGTCGCCGTGGAAGGGCAGGTCGAGGGCGACGACGGCGAGCCCTTCCCGCGTCCAGGCCCTCGATGCCCCGGTCAGGTAGCGGGCCCGCCGCGAGCCGGTGAAGCCGTGGACGGCCAGCACCACGACGGAGATCGACTCGTCCGACACGTAGGCGTCGACCGGCACCCGGTCCCCGGCGTGGCCGGTCACTCGCCAGGTCTCGCGAACCCAGCCGCTCCCCTTGGCCGTCGACGCCAGATCCGGGGCGAGCGGTCGGTCGGAGCGAGGGACGCCGAGCATCCCCCGAACGGTACAACTCGGCGGCGCAACCCACACCGCGCCGGTACCCTGCGGCGCCCATGTCCGATCCCCTCGTCGAGGCCCGCGGCCTCACCAAGACCTTCGGTGCGTTCACGGCGGTCGACGCCGTCGACTTCACCATCCAGCGCGGCGAGGTCTTCGGGTTCCTGGGCCCCAACGGCGCCGGCAAGTCGTCGACGATGAAGATGATCGGCGCCACCTCGCCGGTCTCCGACGGGTGGCTGCGAGTGTTCGGCCTCGACCCCGGCGAGGACGGGCGGGAGATCCGCTCCCGGCTCGGCGTGGTGCCCCAGGAGGACATGCTGGACGAGGAGTTGACGGTCACCGACAACCTCGTCATCTACGGCCGCTACTTCAGCCTCCCCCGCTCGGTCATCAAGCCCCGCGTCGACGAGTTGTTGGAGTTCGCCCAGCTGAACGAGAAGCGTGACGCCCGGGTGGAGTCACTGTCGGGCGGCATGAAGCGTCGGCTCGCCATCGCCCGGGCCCTGATCTCCGATCCCGAGCTCGTGATCCTCGACGAACCGACCACCGGCCTCGACCCCCAGGCCCGCCACGTGCTGTGGGACCGCCTCTACCGGCTCAAGCAGCAGGGGGCGACGCTCATCATCACCACCCACTACATGGACGAGGCCGAGCAGCTCTGCGACCGGCTGGTCGTCATGGACAAGGGCCGGATCGTCGACGAGGGCTCGCCCCTCGAGCTCATCGCCCGCCACGCCACCCCCGAGGTGCTCGAGGTCCGCCTCGAGGTCGACGACCACGCGGACCACGCCCACCGCTTCGAGGGCATCGGCAAGCGGACCGAGGTGCTCGCCGACCGGGTGCTCCTCTACGTCGAGCAGGCGGACCGCGCCCTCGGCGAGGTTCGCGAGCGGGGGATCGTCCCGGCGGCCACCATCAAACGGCGGGCCAGCCTCGAGGACGTGTTCCTCCACCTGACCGGCCGCACGCTGGTCGATTGATGACGATCCCCACGCCGCTGCGCCACGTGGAGGCCCAGGCCCTCGCCTACCGCCGCGTCTGGCGCGCCTCGGTCTTCTCGAACTTCCTCAACCCCATCCTCTACCTGCTGGCCATGGGGGCCAGCCTCGGCACCCTCGTCGACGCCAATGCCGACCCATCGGGCGCCGGCCTCCCCTACCTCGTGTGGCTCGGTCCCGGGCTGCTCGTCGCCCAGGCGATGCAGACCGGCATCGGTGAAGGCGCCTTCCCCGTGATGGCCGGGCTCAAGTGGCGCAAGACCTACCACCTGATCCTCCAGACGCCGCTGGCCGCCTCCGACGTCGTGGTCTCGACGATCACCTGGATCGGGGTCCGCCTGCTCCAGGTGACCGGGACCTATGCGATCGTCCTCGTGCTCTTCGACGTGACCGACCTCGTCGGCGCCGCGATCGGCACGGCGATCGCCACCCTCACCGGCATCGCCTTCGCCGCCCCGATGGTCGCCTTCACCGCCGGGCTCAAGGACGAGACCGGCCTCACCAACGTGTTCCGGTTCGGGGTCGTGCCGATGTTCCTGTTCTCGGGGACCTTCTTCCCGATCTCCCAGCTGCCGGACCTCATCGAGCCGCTGGCGTGGGCGATCCCCCTGTGGCATGGGGTGGAGCTCGCCCGCGGGGCGATGCTGGGGCTGCCGACCACCTTCTGGTGGGGGATCAGTGTCGCCTACCTGCTGGTCTGGGCCGTGGCCGGCGCCATCTGGGCCCAACGCCGCTTCGCCGCGAGGTTGGTCGTATGAGCGTCCCCGAGACCCTGCTGCTGCGAGTGGCGCCTCCCTCGACCCGCCCGTCCTTCCGGGTGCGCTACATCCTCGAGCGCAACTACCTCGTCTACCGGAAGATCTGGAAGCTCATCGTCGCCGGGTTCTTCGAGCCGGTCTTCTACCTGTTGGCGATCGGGATCGGCCTCGGCTCGCTCATCGGCGACCTGACCCTGGCCGACGGGACCACCGTCTCGTACGCCGCCTTCGTCGCCCCCGGGATGCTGGCGGCCTCGGCCATGAACGGCGCCGTCTACGAGTCGACGTTCAACATCTTCTTCAAGTTCAAGTACGGCAACGTCTACCAAGCGATGCTGGCGACCCCGATGGGCTCGGGCGACATCGCCGTCGGCGAGATCACCTGGTCGTTGGGCCGGGGGTTGCTCTACTCGGTTGCGTTCCTGGTGGTCATGGCCGTCATGGGCCTGACGACCACCTGGTGGGCGCTGGGAGCACTGGTGGCGACCCTGCTCATCGGCCTCGGCTTCGGGGCCGTGGGCATGGCGGCGACCACGTTCATGCGCTCGTGGCAGGACTTCGACCTGGTGACATTCGTGACCCTGCCGCTCTTCCTGTTCTCGGCGACGTTCTACCCCCTCGAGGTGTACCCGCCGGTGATCCAGCGGATCGCCGCCTTCTCGCCGCTGTACCACGGCGCCGAACTCGTCCGGGGCTTCACGCTCGGCGCCATCGGGCCCGACATGATCACCCACGCCCTGGTGCTCGTCGGGATGACCGTGGTGGGCGGGGTCGTGGCCGTCACCCGGTTGCAGAAGCTGCTGCTGGCGTAAGGGCCGCCGGCCGACAGCACGGACGAAAGAGATCCCCCGAAGGGGGGATCTCCATCAGTGGGCCCGGACGGCGACTCAGCGTCCCTGCCAGACCGGGTCGCGCTTCTCGATGAAGGCTCGGGGGCCCTCCCGATAGTCCTCGGTCTCGGCGATCCGGGCGAATGCCTCGGCGGAGGCGTCGAACAGCACCCGCTCATCGGTCTCGAACGCCCGGCGTGCGACGGCTCGGCTCTCGCGCACCGCCAGCGGTGCGGCCGCGCACACCCGCTCGGCGAGGGCGAGGGCGGCATCGAGCACCTCGCCGTCGGCCACGACGTGGTTGACCATCCCGAGTTGGTGGGCGCGGGCGACCGGGATGGGATCGCCGGTGGCGATCGCCTCCATGGCGACCGCCGAGCCGAGGGCCCGGGGCAGTCGGAACAACCCCCCGGCGGCGGCGACGAGTGATCGCTTCGCCTCGGGCAGGCCGAAGGAGGCCGATTCGGCGGCGAGGACCATGTCGCACGCGAGCACCAACTCGGTCCCGCCGGCGAGCGCCGGGCCGTTCACCGCCGCGATGATCGGCTTGGCCCGCTCGCGCCAGACGAGCCCCCCGAACCCACCCCGCTTGGTGCCGAGCGTGTTCGCGTTCCCCGCCGCGATCTCCTTCAGGTCGGCACCGGCACAGAAGACCGGGCCGGCCCCGGTCAGGACCCCCACCCAGAGGTCGTCGTCGGCCTCCAACTCGTCGATGGCGGCCTCGATCCCCTCGGCCACGGCGCCGTTGACGGCGTTGCGGGCCTCGGGACGGTCGATGGTGACGACCAGGACGTGGTCGTGGCGTTCGGTGCGGATCATCGGGTTCCTCCCGGTCGGAACAGGTTCGTCGTGCCCGCCTCGACCGTACCCTCGACACCCATGGGGTCGTGGGCCTCGAGCCAGCCGAACCACTCGGCATCGTCGGGGCCGTTGGCGACGGTGCGGTGTCCGCCGGGCACGTCGAGGTAGAACACCGAGCGGGCCGGTCCCAGCCGGTTCCACAGCACCGTGTACCCGGCGACCCGGCCGGGACCGCCGTGGTCGGGCACCTCCTCGACCGGGGCGCCGACGATGCCGGCGTGGGCGGCAACCTCGGTGGGGCCCGTCCCGGTGGTGAGCACCGACCAGTCGTGCTTGGAGCAGGCCATGCCGATCCCCGAGACGGCGACCGTGTCGTGGCGGCCGGTGGCGATCGCCTGGCCGGCGGCAGCAAGGGCGTGCACGGCGTAGGCATTCCCTGGGCCGCCGGCGTAGGCCAGTCCGCCGGTCATCGTCAGGGGGCGCGGGTCGCCGATGGGGTCGACACCGAGCGCCTCGGCCGCCAACTCGACGGCGACCGGGAAGCAGGAGTAGAGGTCGAAGGCGTCGACCTGGTCGACGGTGACGCCGGCTGCAGCGAGGGCGCCCTCGGCGGCGGCGGTCAGACCCGGCGAGGCCCCGATCTCGGGGCGGTGCACCACCCGCTGGGGGTCGTGGGCCCCGGCCACCGAGGCGATTCGAACCGGGCGGTCGCCCTCGGGTTCGGCGGTGAGCAGGAGGCCGGCGCCCTGGTCGACGTCCATGACCGCGCACATGAGCTTGGTGTGGGGGTCGGCCACCATCCGGTTGCCGGCGGTCGGGGTGGCGATGGTGGCGGCGTCGTGGTCGACACCGAACCATGCGAAGGGGTTGGTGGCGGACACGCCGGCGTTGCGAGCGAGGATCTCGGCTGCCCGTCGGCGGTGTCCGTCGCGCGACCGGCCGAGTCGGTGCCGAAACGCGTGGTCGATGACCGAGAAGATCCCCACGGGTTCGGTGATCCCGTGACGGGCCTCGAGGTCGGTGGCCATCGTCGTGTCGGCCCGGCTCTCGGGGCGAGGGGTCCAGTCGAGCCAGACGCCCTCCCGTCGGGCGAGCCGTCGCGAGTGCATGGTCTCGCACCCGAGCACCAGGGCGGTCCGGGCGTCACCGGCGTCGAGTCGGCGGGCCACCTCGCCGAGCACGGCCACGGGTGAGTTGCCGCAATGCTCGGCGGTGATCGTCTCGGCGGCGACGCCGAGACGGACCGCGACGTCACCGGCGAGGTCGGCGTACGCCCACGCATAGGGGCGGACGCAGGCGACGAGGTCGACGGACTCGGCGCCGACCAGGCGCCGTCCGATGCGGGCGAGCAGGGCAGCCGGCTCCAGCGGCTCCCAGGGGCCGTCGGGCCCGGGCTTGCGACGCTCCTGGGTCCAGCCGGCGAGGAAGGCCATCGACCGGACGATACGTGAGCCCCGGTGACGGGTGAGCGGGACCCGGCTCCTACCATCGCCCACCGATGTCCCTGCTCGGCTCCCTGTCGGATCGGTTCGGCGACGCGTTCGAGGTGCTCGGCCTCGACCGGTCGTTCGGCGAGGTCGTGGTGTCCAATCGACCCGACCTCGCCCAG
>JBFLKR010000254.1:0-5069 GCA_040883295.1 Acidimicrobiia bacterium | reverse complement strand
TTCATCACGGCGCCTTCCGGCTCCACCACCGCGAGGTCGGGATGGTTGCCCGACGCCACACGGCGGCAGGATCGGCACGGCTCGTCGTGTCGCCAGGCATCGGGACAGAGCAGGGCAGCGGCGAAGATCCGGGCGACGGTGGCCTTCCCCACGCCGGAGGGGCCGACGAACAGGTAGGACTGGGCCGGATGGACCCGCTCCCGATCCAGCAGGTCGGTGACCCGGCGATGGCCGATGACGTCGGCGAAGTCCATCAGGCCACGCCCAGCCCGGCGAGGACCGCCTCGACGACGTCCCGGCGGTCGACGCCGTCCACGTCGATGACGAGGAACCGGTCGGGTTCGGCGTCGGCGAGGGCGTCGAAGCCCTCCGCCACTCGTCGCTGGAAGTCGGCGCCGGCCGCCCCGATCCGATCGGCGACCGCCTGGCGGGCGAGCCCGGTGCCGGGGTCGATCCGCAACAGGACGACGCTGTCGGGCCACGTGCCGCCGAGGCCCGCCTCGTTCACGCGCCGGACTCGCTCGACACCGAGCCCGCGGGCATGGCCCTGGTAGGCCAGGGACGAGTAGACGCTCCGGTCGCCGAGCACCATGGCGTCGCGGGCGAGGGCCGGGCGGATCACGTCGGCGGCGAGCTGGGAGCGCTGGGCGGCGAACAGTTGGGCCTCCGCCCACGCCGTCATCTCCGGTCCGTGCAACAGGAGCCGCCGGATCTCCTCGCCGAGGTCGGTCCCGCCCGGCTCCCGCACGCCCACGACCTCCCTTCCCAGCTCCTCGAGACGGTCGCCCACTCCGGCGACGACCGTGGACTTGCCGGCCCCCTCCACGCCCTCGACGGCGATGTACCGACCGCTCACACCGCCTCCTCCCGACCGGCGAGTCGGAGCCAGCCGAACCCGGCCATGAGCCCGGCGACCAACACGACCGCCCCGGACAGGAAGAACGTCAACCGGACGCCGTTGTCCAGCTCGCCGGGGCCGAGACCATCGAGGGCGCCGGCGAGCAGCGGCGCCACCGCCAGTGACACGACCACGCCCATCCGGGCGAGCGTGTAGAGCGTTGCGAACGCCCGGCCACGCAGGCGATCCTCCACGGTGTGGTGGATGGTGGTGAACGAAAGGACGTACGCACCGCCGGTACCGAGGCCGGCAGTGAAGCCACCGACGGCGGCAGTGATCATCTGGTCGGTGAAGGCAACGCCCATGACACCGACGCCGGCGACGACGAGGGCCAGCGACAGGCCAACCGGTAGCTGGATCCGCTGGCCGTCGACGGCGCGGGCGACCAGCACGCCCACCGCGCTGCCGAGGCCGATGGAGGTGGCGAGGATGCCGAAGCCGGTGGAGCCGAGGCCCAGCACGTCCCGGCTGAAGGGCTCGCCGAGGACGAAGATCGGGGCGGCGCCGACGAGCGCCCAGGCCACGGCGAGGATCGGGATCCGCACCTCGGGGCGGGAGACGACGTACTTCACCCCCTCGATGAAGTCCCGCCAGCCGTCCCGGATCCCCCATCCCGTCTCGGTGCGGGCGGCGACGAGCTCCCGCACCGGGAGCGACATCGTGAGGATGATGAGCGCGGAGGCGGCGAAGGTGATGGCGTCGAAGGCGTAGCCCGCCTTCCAGGGGTCGACCGAGAAGACGCCCTCCGACAACAGGGCGATGACCGTCCACACCGCGCCGGCCACCGGGATCATCCCGTAGGTGATGAAGGCGGTCATCGAATTGGCGTTGAGCAGCTCCTGGCGCGTGACCACCGACGCCATCGCCGCCTCCCGGGCCGGCTGCCGGACCAGGCTGCCGACCTCGACCAGCAGGGTGATGATGAACAGCATCTGGAGGGTGTCGACGAAGATGAGCATGATGACGAGCGCCAGGCGGCTGAGGTCGGCGACCACCATGACCCGCTTGGCGTCGAAGCGGTCGGCGATGACACCCGCCACCGCCCCGAAGAGGACCGCCGGCAGGAATCTCGCCAGGAGCGGCACGGAGATGCCGACGGTGCCACCGAGGGCGTTGCCGAGGGCGATGGCGGCGAAGAGCGAGACCCAATCACCGAGTGACGAGACGGCCCCGGCCCAGAAGAGACGGGCGAACTGACCGCGACGGACGAGCTCGCGGATGGAGCGCGGGGCGGTGCCGTCCATCATCACCGAGGGACGGTAGTCGGGGGCCGTGACGTCGACCGGCCCGCTTGACAGGGACGCCTCCTCCGTAATATCCCGCACTCGTGACCAAACCTCTCATCATCGTCGAGTCCCCGGCGAAGGCCCGCACCATCGCCGGTTACCTCGGCGACGAGTACGAGGTCGCCTCGTCGGTGGGCCACATCCGCGACCTGCCGTCGACCGCAGCCGAGATCCCCAAACGCTTCAAGGACGAGTCGTGGGCTCGGCTGGGGGTCAACGTGGACGCCGACTTCGAGCCGATCTACATCACCTCGCGTGGCAAGTCCAAGGTGATCACCGAGTTGAAGTCGAAACTGGTCGACGCCCCCGAGCTCTACCTCGCCACGGACGAGGACCGCGAGGGCGAGTCGATCGCCTGGCATCTCCGGGAGGTGCTCAAGCCCAAGGTCCCGGTCCGCCGCATGGTCTTCCACGAGATCACGCCCGGGGCGATCCGCGAGGCCCTCGAGCACCCTCGCGAGATCGACGAGCAACTCGTCGACGCCCAGGAGACCCGTCGGATCCTCGACCGGCTCTACGGCTACGAGGTCTCACCGGTCCTCTGGAAGAAGGTGAAGCCGCGGCTCTCCGCCGGACGGGTGCAGAGCGTGGCGGTGCGCATCATCGTCGAGCGGGAGCGGGCCCGGATGGCCTTCGTCCCTGCGGGGTACTGGGACATCGACGCCACCCTCGCCACCGACGGGTCGTCGTTCGGCGCCGCCCTGGCGACCGTCGACGGGGTCCGGGTGGCCTCCGGTCGGGACTTCGGGCCGGACGGCGAACTCTCCGCCAACGGGGTCGTCCGACTCGACGAGGCGGGCGCCCGGGCCCTCGTCGATGCCCTCGACGGTCACCCCTTCGTGGTCACAGAGGTGGAGACCCGCCCCTACACCCGCAAGCCCTATGCCCCGTTCCGTACGTCGACCCTGCAGCAGGAGGCCGGCCGCAAGCTCGGCTTCTCCGCCGCCCGCACGATGTCGAATGCCCAGCGCCTGTACGAGAACGGCTTCATCTCCTACATGCGGACGGATTCCACGACGCTGTCGGACACTGCGCTCGCGGCAGCCCGGGACGCCGCCCGGTCGAGCTTCGGGGCAGGCTCGGTGCCCGACGAGCCCCGCGCCTACGGCAAGAAGGCGAAGGGCGCCCAGGAGGCCCACGAGGCGATCCGGCCTGCCGGCGACGCCTTCCGCCACCCCGACGAGGTCGCCGACCAGGTGGAGGCCGACCAGGCCCGCCTCTACGACCTGATCTGGAAGCGGACGGTGGCCAGCCAGATGGTCGATGCCCGCGGCGAGTCGCTGCGAGTGTCGATCGAGGCGGAGACCCCGGAAGGTCGGGTGGCCGGGTTCACCACGTCGGGCCGGACGATCACCGACCCAGGGTTCCTCGCCGCCTACGTCCAGGGCACCGACGACGGGGGCGAGACCGACGACCGTGAGACCCGGCTGCCGACGCTCGCCGTGGGCGACGTCCTCGAGGTCGAGGAACTCGAGCCGTCGGGTCACGAGACCCGTCCACCCGCCCGGTTCACCGAGGCGTCCCTCGTGCAGCGACTCGAGGAGCTCGGGGTGGGGCGGCCGTCGACCTACGCCTCGATCATCCAGACGATCCTCGCCCGCGACTACGTGTGGAAGAAGGGGTCGGCCCTCGTCCCCTCCTTCACGGCGTTCGCCACGGTGCGGCTGCTGGAGCAGCACTTCCCCGACCTCGTGGACTACGACTTCACCGCCGCCATGGAGGGCGACCTGGACAAGATCGCCCGGGGCGAGAAGGACCGGACCGAGTGGCTGGCGTCCTTCTACTTCGGCGACGACGGGCTCAAGCACCAGGTGGACGAGCGACTCGACGAGATCGACCCCCGGGAGATCAACTCGATCCCGATCGACGACGGCATCGTGGCCCGGGTCGGCCGCTACGGGCCCTACCTCGAGCGGGGCGACGACCGGGCGTCGATCCCCGACGACGTGCCGCCCGACGAGCTGACCCTCGAGAAGGCCACCGAGCTCCTCGACATCGCCGCCGCCGGCCCGAAGATCCTCGGCACGGACCCCGACTCGGGCCTGACCGTGTACGCCGCCACCGGTCGCTACGGCCCCTACGTCCAACTCGGCGAGCAGGAGGAGGGGTCGAAGCGCAAGCCCAAGCGGGCGTCGCTGGGATCGGGCCAGAGCGTCGATTCGCTGTCGCTCGACGAGGCGCTGGAGTTGCTGTCGTGGCCGCGGGAGATCGGCACCCATCCCGAGACCGGCAAGGAGGTCGTCGTCTCCCCCGGCCGTTACGGCCCCTATGTCCGCCACGACGACCAGTTCCGCACCCTGGCGACCGACGACCGACTCCACGACACCACCCTCGAGCGGGCATTGCTGATGCTGGACCTGCCGAAGGGTTTCAAGCTGTTGGGGAACGCCGCCATGGACGGCACCGGGCCGATCGGCCACGACGAGGAGGGCCGGGATCTCTGGCTCGTCCAGCAGCGCCGCAAGTTCTACGTGTGGGACGGCGAGGTCATGGCCTCCCTCGCCGACACCGACGAGCCGGATGCCGTCACCGCCGACCGGGCCCGGACGCTCATGGCGGCCCGACGGGCCAAGCTCGCCGACGACTCATAGGATCGGCTCCATGGATCGAGAGTCGGTGTCCGGGCAGCGTTTCACCCAGGACGAGATGAGCGAGATCATCGAGACGGCCGCCCGTCTCGACCGGGCGTCCGATCCGCTGAGCGGTGAGGTCTCCTACGAGGAGCTGCGCCAGATCGCCAACGAGCTCGGCATCTCCGACGAGGCGGTGCTGGCGGCGGTGGCGAAGCGCCGGGAGGAGGAGGCGGCCCGGGCGGCCGAGGAGGCCGAGCGGGCCGACGAGCGCCGCAAACGGGCCAAGGCCTGGCGGGATTGGCGGAGCCACCT
>JBFLKR010000253.1:0-6103 GCA_040883295.1 Acidimicrobiia bacterium | reverse complement strand
CTCCGTGACGCCCTCGACCGCCTCCGCCTCAATGATGCCTCCCTCCAGTGGGAGCCCGAGACCTCCCGGGCGCTCGGCTTCGGCTTCCGGGTGGGCTTCCTCGGGCTGCTCCACATGGAGATCGTTCGCGAGCGCCTCGAGCGCGAGTACGACCTCGACCTCGTCGCCACCGCCCCCTCGGTGGCCTACCGGGTGACGATGAACGACGGCACGGTGCGCGAGGTGCGCTCGCCCCAGGAGCTGCCCGAGCCGGGCGACCGGACCCTGTTGGAGGAGCCATACGTCACGGCCATGGTCCTGACCCCCTCCGAGTTCACCGGACCGGTGATGGAGCTGCTCCAGAAGCGACGGGGCGAGCTGTCGGGGATGCACTACCTGACGCCGGAGCGGGTGGAGCTCACCTACCAGGTGCCCCTGGCCGAGATCGTGTTCGACTTCTTCGACACCCTGAAGTCCCGGACCCGGGGCTACGCCTCGTTCGACTACGAGCCGGCCGGGTACCGGCCCTCCGAGCTCGTGCGGGTGGACATCCTGCTGGCCGGGTCGCCGGTCGACGCCTTCTCCACGATCACCCACCGAGACAACGCCTACCGGTACGGCAAGGCGATGGCCGAGAAGCTGCGTCAGTTGATCCCCCGCCAGATGTTCGACGTGGCGATCCAGGCCGCCATCGGCTCGCGGATCATCGCCCGGGAGACGGTCAAGGCCGTCCGCAAGGACGTCACCGCCAAGTGCTACGGCGGCGACATCAGCCGCAAGAAGAAGCTCCTCCAGCGCCAGAAGGAGGGCAAGAAGCGCATGAAGATGGTCGGCACGGTCGAGGTGCCCCAAGAGGCGTTCGTGGCCGCCCTCAGGGTCGATGACGCCGACTGACGGCCCCCGATCGGCCGACCTCCCCTCACCGGCCGCTCCCTCGGTCGCCGACGAGGCCGCCCTCGGCACGGGCGCCTACGTCCACCTCCCGTTCTGCGCCCGGGTCTGTCCCTACTGCGACTTCGCGGTCGTCGCCGGGCGCGACGACGTGATGGATCGCTACCTCGACGCGGTCGAGGCCGAGGTCGCCGCCGACGCCCCGATCGGCCGTCTCGACGCGGTGTTCATCGGCGGTGGGACGCCGTCGCGGGTGCCGCCGCCCAGGATCGAGCGGCTGCTCGCCGCCCTCGCCGCCACGCACGGACTCCACCCCGGCGCCGAGATCACCCTGGAGGCGAACCCCGAGGACTGGGACCCCGGCACGGCCGAGGCCATGGTCACGGCAGGGGTCAATCGGGTCTCGTTCGGGGCTCAGTCGACCGACCCCCGAGTGCTGGCCGCGTTGGGTCGACGGCATGGGCCCCGCGAGATCGGGGCGGCGCTCGGCCATGCCCGCGCGGCCGGGATCGGCTCGGTCTCCGTCGACCTCATCTTCGGCCACCCCGTCGAGACGGAGGCCTCGTGGCGGCGCACGCTCGACGAGGTCGTCGAGCTGGGACCCGACCACGTCTCGACGTATGCCCTCACGGTCGAGCGGGGCACCGAGTTGTCCCGGACGGTCGCCGCCGGGGCGCCCGCCCCCGACCCCGACACGCAGGCCGCCCGGTGGGAGGTCGCCGCCGACGTGCTGGCGACCGCCGGGCTCATCCGCTACGAGGTCTCCAACCACGCCCGCCCCGGACATCCCTGCCGCTACAACCTCGGTGTGTGGGGAAGGGGTGCCTACGCCGCCTACGGGCTCGGAGCCCATGGCCACCGCGACGGCATCCGACGTCGCAACGTGCGGTCACTCGACGCGTACCTCGAGCGGATCGAGGCCGGCGCCGACCCGAGCGCCGGCACGGAGTCAGTGGCCGGCTGGGACGCCGAGGTCGAGCGGGTGTTCCTCGGGCTCCGGCGCACCGCCGGTGTCGTGGCCGGGCCCGCGGGCACGGCATTCCTCGCCGGCCCGACCGGTCGTGGCCTCCTGGAGGCGGGTGTCGTGGGCCTCGACGGGGACCGCCTGGTCGTCCGTCGGCCCCTGCTCACCGACGCCGTCGCCCGGGAAGTGCTCGGGACGCCCGCACCGAGTCGCACGACGGCGGTCGAATGAGCGGATACGCTGGCGGCATGCTCGACGATCGGAAGGCGGCCCTGTTGGCCGCCCTGGTCGAGATCTACATCGAGACCGGGGCGCCGGTCAGCTCGACCGCCGTGCTGGATCGCAGCGCCGTCGGCGTGTCGCCGGCGACCGTCCGCAACGACCTGGCGGTGCTCGAACGCGAGGGGTACGCCGTCCAACCCCACACGTCCGCCGGCCGGGTGCCGACCTCGCTCGCCTATCGCTACTACGTGGACCACCTCGGCGACGACGTCGCCCGGGCTGCCTCGACCCAGCAGATCCACCAGTTCCTGAGCTCCGTCCACACCGAGTTGAGCCGGCTCCTCAAGGCGACGTCGTCGCTGTTGGCCGAGGTGACGCACTACCCGGCGGTGGTGCTCGGCCCCGGGCTCTCGGGGGAGGCGATCACCGGCGTCCATCTGGTCCAGGTGTCGAGCCGAGCCGTGCTCCTGGTCCTCGTCGGCTCCGCCGGCCAGGTGCGTCAGCAGGTGTTGGCGCTCGACGAAGCGGTCGAGACCCGGGAGGTCGAGGCCGCCGAGACCGTGCTCGTCGAGGCCCTCGAGGGCGGCGTGCTCGACGTCGGTGACTTCGAGGCCCCACCCGCGGTGGCGAAGCTGGTGGACCGCGTGGTCACGGCGGTCGAGCGCCTCGACGAGGACCGTGACATCTACGTCGGCGGGACCTCGACCCTGGCCACCGCCTGGGAGGACGTCGCCGAGGTGAACCGGGTGCTCGAGGTCCTCGAGCGCGAGGCGATGCTCCTGCGGGTCCTGGCGGGCGCCAATGCCGGGACGCTGATTCGCATCGGTGAGGAACACCCGATCGGTGGGGACGTCTCGATCGTCTCCTCGTCCTACACCCTCGCCGGAACGGAGGGTCGGGTGGGCGTCATCGGGCCCCGGCGCATGGACTACCGGCGCACCATCTCGGTGGTGGAGGAGGTCTCCGAGGTCCTCGGAGGGCTGCTCGAGCCCTAACCTGCCGTCCTTCGTGGACTATTACGAGACGCTCGGCGTCGCTCGCGACGCCACCCCCGAGGAGATCAAGAAGGCGTTCCGACGCCTTGCCCGGGAGACCCATCCCGATGCCAACCCCGGCGACCCGGCCACCGACGCCCGCTTCCGCGAGATCGCCGAGGCGTACGAGGTGCTGTCGGATCCGGAGCGCCGCGCCCGCTACGACCGCGGCGACACGATCGACCTCGGTGACCTGCTCTCGGGCGGGCTCGAGGATCTCATCGCCTCGGTCTTCGGCGACACCGGCTTCTTCGGCGCCACGACCCGTGCCGCTTCCCGGCGGCGGGGTCGCGACGTGCTCGTCGTTGCCGACATCACCCTCGTGGAGGCGCTGGAGGGGACCACGACCCAGGTCGCGTTCACCGGCTCCGTCCCATGTGAGACCTGCCACGGGCGGGGGGCGGCGCCGGGCACGACGCCGATGATGTGCCCCGCCTGTGACGGCGCCGGCGCGGTCCGGGTGGCGCGGCCCTCGGTCTTCGGCCAGGTCATGAGTGTCTCCGAGTGCCCGACGTGTCGCGGCTCGGGTGAGGTCGTCGAGGACCCATGCGGGTCGTGTCGGGGATCCGGGGCGGTGCGCGGCCAACGCTCCCTGAGCGTCGAGGTACCCCCCGGGGTGGAGTCGGGCACCCGCCTGCGGTTGACCGGCAAGGGGGAGTCCCCGGGGCGGTCCGGGCAGCCGGGTGACCTGTTCGTGGAGATCCGAGTCGCCGCCGACGGGCGGTTCGAGCGCGATGGCGAGACCCTGGTCCACCGCGTGGCCCTCGACATCGCGGATGCCGCCCTCGGTACGTCGGTCATGGTCCCGCTCGTCGACGGCGGCGAGCGGGAGCTCGACCTGCCCGCCGGCACCCAGCCGGGAGCTCGATTCCGGCTGCGCGGCCAGGGCATGTCGAGGCTCGGTCGCCGGGGGCGGGGCGATCTCGTCGTGGTGGCAGACGTCGTCGTCCCCCAGAAGCTCTCGCGGTCCCAGCGGTCCGCCCTCGAGGACTACCGGTCCTCCCGCCGGTGAGCGATCGCCACGTCCCCCACCTCGTGGTCCCACGGCCGTGGGGCGACGAGCTCGTGGTCGACGACGCCCAACGCCACCACCTCGAGCGGGTCCTGCGGCTTCGCCCGGGAGGCGCGATCTCCTACACCGACGGCGCCGGCACCATCGGCACGGGTCTCCTCGGCGAGGGCACGGTCGCCCGCGGCGAGGAGGTGACCCGCCCGGCTCCACCGCGTCTGGACCTCGTGGTCGCCCCACCCCACGCTCGCGACCGCACCCGCTTCCTCGTCGAGAAGGTCGCCGAGCTGGGGGCGACCTCCCTTCGCTGGATCCACACCGCCCGCACCGAAGGGCGGCCACCCGCCGATTCCAAGGCCCGCGCCTGGGCCGATGCGGCCCTCGCCCAGTCGCGAGGGGCGTGGCGACTCGAGCTCGGCTCGACGACCTGGGAGGCACTGGCCGACGTCCCGGGACCGCTGCTGGTGACCGATCCCACCGGCGGGCCGATCGGCCCGGATCGGCTCCCGGCGACGATCCTCGTCGGCCCCGAGGGAGGATTCGATCCAAAAGAAGTACCCAATCGTGGTGATGTTGTGACGTTGGGTGGTCATATACTCAGGACCGAGACCGCCGCCATGGTGGCGGTCGCCATCTGCCGGGCGTCTCGTTGACGGTCGGTGCAGAGAAGTTGGGCGAGCCCGGGGCCGTCACACGGCGTGGCCACGGGTGGGAGGTGACCGTGGACCAGTCCTACAACGTGGAGGTCGGCCAACGTCTCCGCTCCATCCGCAAGCAGAAGGGGTACTCGCTCCAGGAGGTCGAGGAACGCTCCGGCCAGGAGTTCAAGGCCTCGGTCGTGGGCGCCTACGAGCGCGGTGAGCGCAGCCTCTCCCTCCCGCGGATGCAGCGACTGGCGCTCTTCTACGGCGTGCCGGTCGACCAGTTGCTCCCGGCTCCCGACCGCTCGCCGGGCACCGACCACATCGCTTGGTCCTCGGGCGGCCTCACCATCGACCTCAACGCCCTCGAGGCGGCCGAGGGCGAGGACATCGCCCTCGTGGAACGATTCATCGGCGCGATCCAGCTCATGCGCCAGGACTTCAACGGCAAGGTGCTCACGATCCGGGCCTCCGACCTCCAACTCCTCGCCCGGATGATCGGCGATCGGTCGAACATCGCCGAGGTGCTGGCACCGCTCGCCCGGACCTGATCGCCGGTGGCGACCCTCTTCACGCGGATCATCGACGGGGAGCTGCCCGGTCGGTTCGTGTGGTCGGATGACCGGTGCGTGGCGTTCCTGACCATCGCCCCCATCTCCCGGGGCCACACCCTCGTCGTGCCTCGCACCGAGGTCGACCACTGGCTCGATGCCGATCCTGCCCTCCTCGCCCACCTGACGGCCGTCGCCCGGACGATCGGGCTCGGCATCGACCGGGCCTTCTCGCCACGCCGGGTGGCGCTGCTCGTCGCCGGCTTCGAGGTGCCGCACCTCCACGTCCACGTCCTCGGGGCGGCGAGCGAGCACGACCTCAAGTTCGAGAACGCCGACCCCGACGTGGGGGCCGAGCGCCTCGACGAGGACATGGCCCGGTTGCGCGGTGCCCTCACCGAGCTCGGGCACGGCGCAGCCGTGCCGAGTGCCTAGTACCGAGGATCGAGACCGCGACCTCGCTCCTCAGGGTCCACAGCCCCGCCGCCGATATACTGCGGCCATCCCGTGGATTCCCCCACGACCTTCACCGAGGTCCTCATCCCGGAGGAGGGTGCGATGCTGGCGCTACTCGGCCAGCACGACGCCCACCTCCGGCGGATCGAGCAAGCCTTCCCCTCCACTCGGATCATCGCCCGTGGCACCCGTCTCCTGCTGTCCGGTGACGCCGAGCAGACGGCGCGCGCCCATCGGGTCCTGTCGCAGTTGAAGGAGTTGGCCGACACCGGTGAGCCGATCGACGCCGACCGGGTCGATCGGGTCATCACCATGGTCGAGGACGGGGTCGCCCACCCCGCCGAGGTCTTGTCGGG
>JBFLKR010000032.1:0-2764 GCA_040883295.1 Acidimicrobiia bacterium | reverse complement strand
GCCGCATTGGCCGCCGGATCGAAGCCGAATCGGCCACGCGTGAGGGCGATGACGGCACCCGCCGCCACCACGTAGGCGATGCCGACCGCGAGGTCGGCGGTGCCGTGCGTGATGGTCTCCTGGAGGATGAGGTGGTCCTGGGCCGGCGTGAAGCTCGCATGCAGCAGGATCGCCAGGAGCACGCTGCCCGTCCGGTTGTACAGCCACGTGTAGAAGAAGGCGAGGACGAACGGGACGATCGTGTTGAGTGGCCCGAGCGGCAGGTGCCAGAGTCCCCACGCCGCGCCGAGGATCGCCGTCGCTTGCATGGGCGTGAAGCGGGCCTCCAGGCGAGGCAGGGCGTACCCGCGCCAGCCGGGTTCCTCCTGTCCGCCCAACAGGAACATCGTCATCACGAATGTGCCGAGGTAGGGGAGCGCCCGGTCTGGCAGGAGCGACCAGTCGACCGGCTCGCCGAATGCCACGAGCAGCAGGTTCGCCAGACCGTAGAGCAGCGCCGGCAGGCCCAGTGCATACAGCCAGAAGCGGACCGGCACTCGCCAGTGGATGATCGCTCGGGCCCAGGCTCGCATCGACTCGCCCCTCGACCAGATGACGATGGCGGCGGCCGCAGCAGGACCGAATCCTCCGGCGACGAAGAGGACGGATCCCCAGACCGATTCGTCGCCCACCAGGAACGAACCCAGCCAGAACGACCAGGAGATCAGGTAGGCCAGAGCGAAGAACCCGAGCAGCGGATGGCGCTGCATCCAGTTCCGGCGTGTCTCCTTCACGGCGGGGGGCGGCGTCATGGTCGCCACCCGATGGCCGCCGTGATCGTGGGAGCCCGGATCGCGGCCACGTCCGGGGGGTCGTTCGAGAACCGTCGAGACTCGAGCAGGGTGTCCTCCACCGTCGCGGCACCGGCACTACCCGGGGCATGTCGGTGGCAAACCATGGGGCCTCGAGCACACAACCCTCACGCAGCTGCCGCCGCGCCCGATATGGTCGGGGCATGGTCCGATCATGGTCGCGCTCGGGCATCCCGGTCCTGTCCCGGGGCAAGCATCGGTGGCCGCGCTCGGGTGCGTGCTTCATGGAGTACGCCTCCTTCCTCGCCGGCGATCGCTGGACCGACAGTCCCGCCTGCACCCACCCGTTGCTCGCCGGCCTCGCGCGCGGTGTCAACGACCGCATCTCGGATCGAGGCCGCGCCGGCCTGGTCGACCTCGTGCCGGCCGTGATCGGTGTGGTCGGCGATGACGATGCCGACGCCGCCGCCCTCGACGGGATCGTGGCGGTGCGCAGCGCGGTTGCCGCCCTGCCGCATGCCTCGGAGCCCCGGCAACGGGCCCTGGCCGTGGGCATCCTCGCCGCCGGACGGCTCTCGACGGACGGTGACCTGCCCACCCTCCCCGACGACGTGCGCGGCGAGGCTCGGCAGGCGTTGGCGGCGGCGCCCGATGCGTGTGCCCGGGCAGAGACCCTCGTGGCCGATCACCGGATCGACGTCCGCGGGTTCCGGCGTCGCTCGGCCCCGGTGATGGTGCGGGTCGCGGTCGAGGGCCTCGCCGAGGCGTGCATCCCCGATCCCGATGCCGCGCTCGCCGACCTCCTCGCCACGGCCATCGCCGACTGCCGGACGTGGCTCGGGCAGGACGAGCAGACGACGGTCGACGTCCCCGAACCCGTCGCCTCGGCCTAGCCGATCAACCCGCTCGGGTGTCCGACATCCGACCCCTCGCCCAACGGGCGAGGGCGCCGCCTGCGCCCGTCGACCACAGCGCCCACGCCACGAGCACCGGCTGGAAGAACAGGCGCGCAAAGCGCTGGGCGTCGGTGTCGAGGCCGAATGCGTCGGTGCCCTCGATCCACTGGGCGACATTGCCCGGGAAGATGGCCACGAAGAAGGCCGCCGTCGCCAGTCCGACCGCCACCCGCCGGCCGGGCAGCGCGATGAGGGCGACGCCCAGTGCGATCTCGAGCACGCCTGACACGATGACGACGAGGTCGGGGTCGGCGGGGAACCAAGCCGGCACCTGGGCCTGGAACTCCTCACGCTGGGTCGTCAGGTGCCCGATGCCGGCGAACGCGAGGAAGGCGCCGAGGAGGAGTCGGCCGGCGACCTGCAGTCGGGACGTCCGGGAATGGGGTTCGGGTGGCATCAGGGGACGGTACCGGTCGCTGTGGGGTCCCGAGGGCGCCTACCCGCCCGTCCGGGCATAGACGAGTTGGGCCAGGATGAAGGCCGCCTCGAACAGGTGGAACGCCAGCGCCGTCAGGTAGAGGGCAGGGTCGAGGTCCTCGGCCACGCCGAGGACGACGAGCAGCAGCGGCACCTGGATGGCCGCCTCGAGCACCCAGAAGAGGACAGCGCCCGCAGGCGTCTCCCGCCATTGGGCGCGGGCCAGATCCCGGTTGGCCGCCCGACGCAGCGCCACGGCGATCACCACCCAGTTCAGGACCAGGTACACGAGGCTGCTCACCACCCACACCCCGCGGTCCCCAATGCCATAGGCGGCAAGGCCCACCGGCACCAGGGCAGCGACGACGACGAGCAGCCCACTCGTCACCACCGCCTGGATCCTGGCCCGCTGGGGCCCTTGGGCGTCTCGGGCGCGAGTGACCCCGATGAGGGCGGCGAAGCCCACGAAGACCCCGGCGATCTCGGCGATCGTCAGGAAGAGACCGGCATCGTCGAGCACGGTCCCATTTCTACACCGCCGGCCGCGGCCGGGAGTGACGCCATCGCCAGTGGGGCGGTACCGGGGGACGCTCTCGCACT
>JBFLKR010000252.1:0-4880 GCA_040883295.1 Acidimicrobiia bacterium | reverse complement strand
GCAGGTCGCCGGCTACCAGGTCGTGATGCCCGGCAACGACCTCGACGGCGACCAGGTCGCCGCCATCGTCGCCTACCTCAAGACGCTCCGATGACCAACGCACCCATGACCCTCCCCACCGCCCTCCTCGCCGTCCTCGCACTGGCGCTCGCCGCCTGCGGCTCCCCACCCGAGCCGGCCGGGATCGTGCGCGACCCGGCGCCGGTGGTCGGCGACGTGTCGCTGCCCGAGGTCACCACCGGCGAGGACTTCGCCTTCGTCGCCCCGCCCGACGAGGTGCTCGTCGTCTATTTCGGCTTCACCTCCTGCCCCGACGTGTGCCCGACCACGCTGGCCGACCTCCGCCGGGCCCTCGAGGAGCTGGGCCGGGACGCCGACCGGGTGTCGGTGGCGATGGCCACCGTCGACCCCGGACGGGACACCGGCGAGGTGGTGACCGGCTACCTGCACTCCTTCGTGCCCGACGGCCATCCGCTCCGCACCGACGACGACGCCGAGCTCGCCGCCGCCGCCGAGGCCTTCGGGGCCTCCTACGAGGTGACCACCGCCGACGACGGGCGCATCGACGTGGCCCACACAGGTTTCCTGTACGCGGTCGACGACGAGGGGCGCCTGGCGCTCACCTGGCCGTTCGGCATCGCCTGGCAGGACATCCAGACCGACCTCGAGCTGCTGCTCGACCAGACAGAGGAGACGTGACGCCATGACGAGACGACTGCTGATGGCGCTGGTGGCGCTGGCGCTGGTCGCGGCCGCCTGTGGCGGTGGCGACGGGGCGGTGGCGGTCGAGGACCCCTGGGCCCGCAACTCGCCGGCGATGGCGACGGCGGGGGCGGTCTACATGGACCTCACGGCCGACGCCGACGACGCCTTGGTCGGCGCGTCGGTGGACGACTCGATCGCGGCGGTGGTGGAGATCCACGAGACCTCGGCGATGGGCGAAGACGATGGCGGCGGGATGATGCAGATGTCGCCCGTCGAGGCCGTCGCGCTGCCCGCCGGCGAGACCGTCAACCTCGAGCCGGGCGGCTTCCACGTGATGCTGCTCGACCTGGCCGCACCGCTCGAGGTGGGCGACACCTTCGAGTTGACGCTCGAGTTCGAGAGCGGCGAGAGCCAGACCGTCGAGGTGGAGGTGCGAGAGTCCTGACCCGACGCCTCCTCGCCGTCGTCACCGCGGGCGCCCTCGTGTTGGGTGCCTGCGGCACGGCCGCGCCCGATCTCGACGACGCCGAGGCCGGGGCGGCGGACTACGAGTACGTGATCCCCGCCGGCGCCGGGGAGGCGCTCGACCGGGGGGAGCCACTCGAGATCCTGCCCGGCAGCCTCGAGGTGCAGGTCGGCGAGGTCATCCGCATCGTCAACGAGGACGACCGCGGCCACCTCGTGGGGCCCTTCTTCGTCGGCGCCAACGAGACGCTCACCCAGCGGTTCACGTCGCCCGGCGAGTTCATCGGCGAATGCACCGTCCACCCGTCCGGCCAACTCGTGCTGACGGTGGTCGAGTGAGCCGCGTCGCGGCGGTGGCCGTGTTGGCAGCGGTGGTGCTGGCGGTGCCCGCACCGGCGCTCGCCGACCCGGCCGGCCCCACCGACTACCGCACCGACATCCTCTCGGTCGAGCCGGCCATCGACGGACTCGAGATCAGGATGCTCGCCGGTGACTCGTTCATGGAGGTCACCGCCCCGGCCGGCGCCACCATCCTCGTCACCGGGTACCGGGGCGAGCCCTACCTGCGCTTCGAGCCCGACGGGACCGTCCTGGAGAACCGCCTCGCGCCGACCGCCTACCTCAACATCGACCGGTACGGCGAGGTCGAGGTCCCACCGGAGGCCGATCCCCGGGCGACTCCCGACTGGGTCGAGGTGGCCACCGACGGCCGCTACGCCTGGCACGACCACCGCACGCACTGGATGAACCCCGACCCGCCGCCCGGCGCCGAGCCGGGCGACACGATCCTCGAGGCGGTGGTCCCCCTCGTCGTGGATGCCACGCCGGTCACGGTGACCGTGCAGTCGACGTGGGTGGACCCTCCGAGCCCGTGGGCGTCGTCGCTCGGCTTCTTCGTCGGCCTCGTCGGGGCGCTCACCGCGGTGCGCCTGCTGCGGCCCGAGCCCATGCTCCGCGGCCTGCTGCTGGTGGCCTCGGCGGCGGCGCTGGCGATGGGCGTGTGGGAGCGACTGTCGATGCCACCCGAGGCGGCGGCGACACTCCTCGTCGTCCTCCTCCCGGTGGGCGGCCTCCTCTTCGGGTGGTTCGTCAAGACGGGCTCGCCGATCGCCGGGATGGCGGCCTCGTTCGCGGCCGCCCACCTGCTGGTGTGGGTGGGCTTCCGGTGGCAGGTCATGATCGAGCCGATCCTGCCCACCGACGCCCCCTGGGCGCTCGATCGGTTCGTGACCGCATTCGTCGCCGCCGTGGCCGCCGTCGCACTCGTCCAGTCGCTGCGGCTCGTGTTCGGCCCGGCGCCCGGCGACGCCGAGGGCGCCGCCCCGGCCTGATCGTCACCATGGGCGGGGCAGAGTCGCCCTACCCT
Source organism: Acidimicrobiia bacterium (assembly GCA_040883295.1). Taxonomy (GTDB): domain Bacteria; phylum Actinomycetota; class Acidimicrobiia; order Spongiisociales; family JAENVV01; genus JAHEFX01. Next base: position 2,344 of record JBFLKR010000252.1, on the reverse strand, counting down.
CCCCCGGCGATGGACGTCGACACCGCCCTCCGCAGCGACGTGCGCCGACTGGGCTCCCAGCTCGGCGAGACGATCGTCCGCGAGGAGGGCCAGCGAGTCCTCGACCTCGTCGAGGAGGTGCGCGAGACCGCCAAGCGCCTCCGCGACGACCACGACCCGACGACGGCCGACCGCCTCGTCGAGCTGCTGGCCGACCAGCCGATCGAGACCGCCATCCTCCTCGTGCGGGCATTCACCACCTACTTCCACCTCGCCAACGTGGCCGAGCAGACCCATCGGGTCGACGAGATCGCCAGCCGGCGTCCCGGTGAGGCCGAGTGGCTGGCGGCCACCATGGACCGCATCGCCGCGGCGGGCCTCGACCCCGAGCTCGTCTCGTCGGTGGTCGACCGTCTCGAGCTGCGGCCGGTCTTCACCGCCCACCCCACCGAGGCGGCCCGCCGATCGATCCTCGTGAAGCTGAACCAGATCGCCGACCTCCTGGAGGACCGCCTCGACCCCCGGGCGACGCCCACCGAGGTGGCCCGCATCGACCGGCGCATCAGCGAGGTCATCGACCTCATCTGGCAGACCGACGAGCTGCGGGCCGCCCGCCCCACACCGGTCGACGAGGCCCGGCTCACCATCTTCTTCCTCGACCAGCTCTTCGACGACGTCATGGCCGACCTCACCGACGACGTCGTGTGGGCGCTGGCAAAGCTCGGCATCGAGCGGAGCCCCCACTGGCACCCGGTGCGGTTCGGCACCTGGGTGGGCGGCGACCGCGACGGCAACCCGTTCGTCACACCGGAGTTGACCACCGAGATCCTGGAGCTGCAGCACGAGCACGGCCTCCGCAACCTCGTGCGGGCCGTCGAGGAGCTGGCCGCCGAGCTGTCGACGTCGACCCGCATCGTCGACGTCTCCGACGAGCTCGTCGCCTCCCTCGAACGCGACCGCGAGCTTCTCCCCGGCGTGTGGGAGCGCTTCTCCCGCCTCAACGCCGAGGAGCCGTACCGGCTCAAGTGCGCCTACGTCCACGAACGGCTGCTCAACACGGCCGAGCGGATCCGCGCCGGGGCTCGCCACGACCCCGGCCTCGACTACCGCTCGGCAGCCGACCTGCTGGCCGAACTCGACCTCATGGCCGACTCGCTGCGGGCCCACGAGGGCGAGCTCATCGCCGCCGGCCCGGTGGCCCGGCTCACACGGCGGGTGGCGGCGTTCGGCTTCCACCTCGCGGTCATGGACATCCGAGAGCACGCCCAGCGCCACCACGAGGCGCTGGCGTCGATGTACGACGTGACCGGCGAGGCCGACTACGACGCCCTCTCCCACGATGCGCGAGAGTCGCTGCTGGTCGACGAGCTCGGCGCACACCGCCCGCTGCTCTCCCCCGCCGTCGAGCTGCCTGAGGGCGCCGCCCGCACCCTCGGGACCTTCGAGGCGGTTCGGGAGGCCAAGGAGCGGTTCGGCGAGGACGTCGTCGAGACGTACATCATCTCCATGACGGCCTCGGTGGGCGATGTGCTGGCCGCCGTGGTGCTGGCCCGGGAGGCGGGTCTCGTCGACCTCCGCACGGGCGTGGCCCGGATCGGTTTCGCCCCGCTGCTGGAGACGATCACCGAGCTGCGAGCGGCCGGCGAGCTCGTCGACGGGCTGTTGTCGGTGCCCGAGTATCGGGAGTTGGTGCGACTGCGGGGCGACGTCCAGGAGGTCATGCTGGGGTACTCGGACTCCAACAAGCACGGCGGCATCACGACGTCGCAGTGGGAGATCTACAAGGCCCAGCGGGTGCTGCGCGACGTGGCCGACCGCCACGGGGTGGTGTTGCGGCTGTTCCACGGCCGGGGCGGCACGGTGGGCCGCGGCGGCGGTCCCACCCACGAGGCGATCATGGCCCAGCCGTGGGGCGTCGTCGACGGGCCGATGAAGCTCACCGAGCAGGGTGAGGTCATCTCTGACAAGTACGGGCTGCCGAGCCTGGCCCGCACCAACCTCGAGCTCACGGTGGCGTCGGTGCTGGAGGCGTCGCTGCTCCACCGCGAGCCACGCCGGAGGCCCGACGTACTCGAGCGCTGGGACGAGGTGATGGACGTCATCTCCGAAGCGGCCTTCGAGCGCTATCGGGCCCTCGTCGACCACCCGTCACTGGTCGAGTACTTCCTCGCCTCGACCCCGGTGAACCTGCTGGGTTCGATGAACATCGGCTCCCGCCCGTCGCGTCGGGCCGGCGGCGCCGGGGGCCTCGAGGGACTGCGGGCGATCCCGTGGGTGTTCGGCTGGACGCAGTCCCGCCAGATCGTGCCCGGCTGGTACGGGGTCGGCACCGGCCTCGAGGCCGCCCGGGCGGCGGGCCTGTGGG
>JBFLKR010000251.1:0-5814 GCA_040883295.1 Acidimicrobiia bacterium | reverse complement strand
TCGGTCGAGGTGCTGGCGACGAGCCGGCGCCAGCTCGACCTCTCGTCGGAGTGGCGTGTCGAGGTGCGCGGCCTCGACGAGGGGAGTGAGGCCGACGCCGTGGCGCTGTTCGTGGACCGGGCCCGCCAGGCCGGGGCTCCCCAGACCGCCCTGGACGCCGGGGAGGAGCCGATCGCCGCCCTGTGTCGGCGGCTCGGTGGGATGCCTCTGGCGATCGAGCTCGCCGCGGCGTGGGCCGGGATGCTCTCCCCGTCGGAGATCGCCGACGAGATCGGCCGGGGACTCGACCTCCTCGAGTCGTCGGCTCGGGACACCCCCGACCGACATCGCAGCATCCGCACCGTGTTCGAGCACTCGTGGGACCGCCTCGACGAGGAGCTGCGAGCCACCTTCGCCCGCCTGTCGGTGTTCGAGGCGCCCTTCGACCGTTTCGCGGCGTCGGCCGTGGCGGGGGCCTCGCTCCCGGACCTCATGCGACTCGTGAAGCAGTCGTTGGTGTTCCGCCCCGAGCTCGATCGGTTCGCCCTCCACCCCCTCCTGCGCGAGTTGGCAGCCGAGGCGCTGGGGGATGAAAGTGAGGCGATCGCCGAGGCGCACGCCCGGTACTTCTGGTCGTTCCTGGTCGAGCGCGACGAGGCCCTGTCCGGGAGCCTCGACCAGATGGCGATTCGCGACGAGGTCGCCGACCAACTCGACCACATACGGTCGGCATCCGACCACTGGATGGACCACTACGGCGACGACGAGGCCGTCACGGCGATCCGCGCCCTCTACGAGTTCTGCTTCATCCACAGCTTCTCGGACGGGCTGGGCCACTTCCAGCGGCTGGTCGAGCGGCTGGCCGCTCGGCATGCCACGCCGACATCGTCACGGGCCTACCTGTGGGCCCGGGTGCTCGAGGCCGAGTTGCTCTCGTCGTTCGGCACCCCGGACGAGCTGGCCGAGCTGCTCGATCCCCTGGAACCAGCCATTCGGGAGAACGGCGGCGAATTGGCGGCTGGTTGGCTCATGGCCAAGGGCATCGAGCTCTGCCTCCGCAACGACTACGAGACCTCGATCGGTCGGTTCGAGGAGGCGCTCGCCGTCGAGCCCGGTGGCCGGCCCGTGTACTCGGCCGTCCTGTTGGCTTGGATGGGGTGGGCCCACTTCCAGCTCGGTGACTTCGCCACGGCGACGGCGACGTTCGACCGCGGGCTCGAGATCGCGGTCGGATGCCACCACTGGCTCGGCGAAGCGTTCCTGCTGTCGAAGTCGGGCCTGGCCGCCGACGCGGCCGGTGACCACGATCGGGCCGCCCAACTCCACCACGAGGGTCGGGAGATCTTCGTGAAGGCCGGCGACCTCGGTGGGCAGGGGTACACGCTCAGCCGACTCAGCTGGACGTCCTATCTCAAGGGCGACTTCGAGGTGGCCCGGCGATACGCCCTGGAGGGTCTGGCCAAGTTCGAGGAGATCAACCATCGCTGGGGGATCGCCGTGTCCTACGGAAGGTTGGGCCTCGCCGAGGTCGAACTCGGCCAGGTCACGACCGCAGCCGAGCACTTCCTTGCCTGCCTCGACGAGGCGACGAGTGCCGGCCTCGTGGAACAGCAGCACTACGCGGTCACCGGCATCGGGATCGCGCTCGCCGCGGCAGGCCAGTGGCCGGAGGCGGCCACGATCCTCCGCCAGGAGATCGCCGAGGAGAAGAACCCCTACCAGGACTTCGCCCGGCGGGGTCTCGAACGGGTCCCCGACGAGGTGGCACCGGACGCCGAGGGACTCGGGTTCGGGGAGCTTCTCGACCTAGCCCGAGCCGGGGCCACCGAACTGGCCGGGTCCGGCGGCTGAGGTCGACCGAGCGACGGACCATTCGGCGGGATGAGGATGTGTACGTCGGGCAGCGAGGTCCGGCGCCCGATCGGTTCACCGAGATGGTGCGGGCGTGGGTCGCCGCGCGATGATGTCGTTGAGGGTCTCGAGGTGCTGAGCACGTAGGGGTATGGCTGACAGCCAGCGGGCTTGGCGGTCCGGTCAGCCGGGTGGGCCCCGTGTTTGGCTGGGTGGGAGCAGGCGGCGCCGGCCGGGTGGGGAGGTGCGGTCGACGGTGAAGCCTCGTCTATGGACGACCACGTGGTGGTGGAACCAGCACAGGGTCGTGAGGTTCCAGTCCTCGTTCGGCCCGCCTCGGGCTCGAGGGATGACATGGTGGACCTCGAGGCGGGAGCGGCTGACGCAGCCATCGATGGTGCAGCGGTGCTGGTCTCGGTAGAGGATCCGACGCCGTTGGCGGGGCGACACCGACTGGCGGGTCTGTCCCGAACCATCACCTGCCTCGATCGAGCCGACGCAGGTGGCGTGCTCCAGGTCGGCTCGGGAGGCGGGGATCCCATCGATCTCGACGGTGCCCTCGGCGTTGCGGTGGACCACGACCACCGCCGACCGGTCCCTCCCCTCGGCGAGTGACACCAACGCGTCGGCCTGCAACTCGGCCCTCGTGGGACGCTCAGAGACAGGAATCCCGTCGCAGAGCCGGTCGGCCTCGGCCTCCAACGCCTGGGTCACCACCGACCCTTGCGCCGCACCGAGCCGGCCGTGGAGCCGGTAACCGGCCTCGTCCAACTGGGGCTGGACCACCAGGTACCCGCCCACCGGCGTCGGTTCATCCCGCCGGCGGCGGCGGCACAGATGCGCCACCCCCGCCAACTCCAACCCGTCCAACAAACCAACGGCGATCCCCGCCAGCGACGCCTCGGTGTAGGCATGGGCCCGATCCGCCGTCAGCTCACCAGCGGCGAGCCGGGCGAACACCTCCTCGGGGATCCCCCGAGCGGTCCGTACCAGCCGCCGGGCCGTGCCCACCTCACAGTCGAGGGTCCGGGCCGTCCACTCGGCCATCGTCCGGGCCCCATCGACGAACGGGGCCTGCATCGCATCGGCCGCCGCCAGCAGTTCCAACAGGCGAGCCGTCGCCTGCGACTGGATGGCGACCAGCTCCGCCAGCTCCGCCTCGATCCGATCCAACGTGGCTTCCATGGCCCAATCGAAGCAGGAGGGTGCGACACAAAACGATACGGAACGCTCACCCCACCCGCTCGAACAGGTAGGCGAACGCCGGCTTCGTGTAGGCGATCCCGCGGCCTCGCTCCAGGATCGCCGCCCGGTCCGGGGCCGAGCCGTCCTTCGGCACCAGGTACCCGTCGAGGTCGTCGGTTCGCACCCGGTAGTCGCCCGACCTCGAGAGCACGACCCCCGCCAACCGGTACCGCTCGTCGACCGACGCCAACGCGGCATCGCCATGGCTGGGGTTCACCAGCAGGTGGCCGCCGACACCCAGGTACCGGGTGCAGTGGTCGGAGACGAACCCGGCGTACAGGGAGACGAGCACGTCGAACGAGCCGTCCGCCAGGGGGAGCGGGTTGGTGTAGTCGGCGTGGATGAACTCCCACTCGTGCTCGCCGACCCCGACGATCTCGCGGACCCCGTCCTCGTCGGCGAAGAAGGACGGTGCCCGCCGGTCGACGTCGACGTAGGTGACCCACGGGAACGCCATCGACGCGGCGACGTCGACGAACGACCCGGGGTACAGCGCCCGCTCGCCACCGGTCGCCGTTCGGACCGCCGAGAACAACCGACGACGGTCGTCTCGATGCCGGTCCTGCAGCTCCCAGAGCCGGCGGGTCGTGTCCTTCAACCCGCCACGCGCTCGGCGATCAGGTCGCCGATCCCGTCGGTGGACATGCCCATCGCCGGGCCGGCCATCGCCCCCAGCTCGGGCAGCACCGACACGGCCGCCGCCTCGACGGCACCGGCCGCCTCCGTCTCGCCGAGGTGGTCGAGCAGCATCGCCACCGACAGCACGGCCGCCACCGGGTTGGCGAGGCCCTGCCCGGCGATGTCGGGTGCCGAGCCGTGCACCGGTTCGAACATGGACGGCGCGCTCCGGCTCGGGTCGATGTTGCCGGACGCCGCCAGGCCCATGCCGCCCTGGATGGCGGCGCCCAGGTCGGTGACGATGTCGCCGAACAGGTTGTCGGTCACCATCACGTCGAACCGCTCGGGTTGGGTGACCAGGTAGAGGCAGGCGGCATCGACGTGCACGTAGTCCCACTCGACGCCCGGGAAGCGCTCGGCGACGTCGGACGCGGTCCGCATCCACAGGTCGCCGGCGTGGGTGAGGACGTTCGTCTTGTGGCAGACGGTGAGGCGGCCCGACCGCGAGGCGGCGCGCTCGAACGCATCGACCATGACCCGCTCCACCCCCAGTCGGGTGTTGATCGAGTTCTGCGTCGCCACCTCGTGCGGCGTCCCGACCCGCATGGCGCCGCCGACGCCGACGTACGGCCCCTCGGTGTTCTCCCGCACGACGACCATGTCGCACCGCTCGGGCGTGAGCCCGTCGATCGGGGTGGGAACCCCGGGATAGAGCTTGACCGGGCGCAGGTTCACGTACTGGTCGAAGGCGAAGCGAAGGCGCAGGAGGAGGCCCCGCTCGAGCACGCCGGGCGGCACCTCGGGCAGGCCGATGGCGCCCAACAGGATGGCGTCGTGGCCGCGGAGCTCCTCGAGCGTCGACTCGGCGAGGACCTCGCCGGTGTCGAGATAGCGCCGCCCACCGAGGTCGTAGGACGTGACGTCCACCGAGAAGCCGAACCGGCCCGCGGCGGCATCGAGCGCCTTGCGGGCCTGGGCCGTGACCTCGACGCCGATCCCGTCGCCCGGGATCTCGGCGATCGTGTGGGTCATCGGACCGACTTGGCCTCGATGAAGGGCATGAGCGCTCGGAGCTGGCGACCCACGCGCTCGATCGGCAGGTCGGCGTCGAACTCGCGGCGCTCGTAGAGGTACGGCGCGCCTTCGCGGGCCTGGCCCAGCCACTCGTGGGCGAACGCCCCGCTCTGGATCTCGTCGAGCACTCGCCGCATCTCGGCCCGGGTCTCCTCGGTGACGATCCGCGGCCCCCGGGTGTAGTCGCCGTACTCGGCCGTGTCCGAGATCGAGTAGCGCATCCACGACAACCCGCCCTCGAACAGGAGGTCGACGATGAGCTTCAGCTCGTGGAGCGTCTCGAAATAGGCCGACTCCGGCTGGTAGCCGGCGTCGACGAGCGTGTCGAACCCGGCCTTCACCAGCTCGGCCACGCCGCCGCACAGGACGGCCTGCTCGCCGAACAGGTCGGTCTCGGTCTCCTCCTTGAAGGTGGTTTCGAGGATGCCCGCGCGGCCGCCGCCGATGGCGGCGGCGTACGACAGGCCGAGGGCGTGGGCGTTGCCGGTGGCGTCCTGGTGGACCGCCAGCAGGCACGGCACGCCCGAGCCCTCCTGGTACTGGCGTCGGACGAGGTGTCCCGGGCCCTTGGGGGCGACCATCGCCACGTCGACGCCCGAGGGTGCCTCGATGGCGCCGTAGTGGATGTTGAAGCCATGGGCGAAGAGGAGGGCGTCGCCCTCGGCGAGGTTCGGGGCGATGTCGGCCTCGTAGATGGCGGCCATGTGCTGGTCGGGCACCAGGACCATGACGACATCCGCCCAGGCCGCCGCCTCGGCCGGGGTCATGGTGGTGAGGCCGGCCCACTCGGCGTCGGCCCGGCTGGGCGACCCCTCGCGCAGGCCGACGGCCACGTCGACCCCCGACTCGGTCAGGTTCAGGGCGTGGGCGTGGCCCTGGCTGCCGAAGCCGATGACGGCGACCTTGCGGCCCTTGATGAGGTCGACGTCGGCATCGGCGTCGTAGTACACGGTTGCCATGGGGGTCCCTTCGCTTGGTTCAGACGGCTTTGAGCTTGCGGGTCTTGAGGTCGCGGGCGAGGGCCACCCGACCCGATTTCACCAGCTC
>JBFLKR010000250.1:0-6709 GCA_040883295.1 Acidimicrobiia bacterium | reverse complement strand
GACGACGCCGGCCTCCGGCTCGGGCCCCGGGCCGGCGCCATCCTGGAGGGGGCGTGACCAAGGTCACGATCCGCGAGGTGGCGGCCGCCGCCGGGGTCTCGGTGGCCACCGTCAGCCGGGCGCTGCGCGGCCTGCCCTCGGTGTCGCCGGCCACGCGGGCCAAGGTGGAGCAGGTGGCCGAGGAGCTCCAGTACGTCCCCGATCCCTACGCCGCCCGGCTCGGCACCGTCGGCGGCCAGACGGTGCTCGTGGCGGTCCCGGTGCCCGGCCAGTGGTTCTACGCCCAGGTCGTGACCGGCGTCGAGGCGATGGTGTCCGAGCGCGGCTACGACCTGCAGTTGCACGTCGTCGGCGACGACGCCCAGCGCCGCCACTTCATCGAGGACATCCTCCCCGGCCAACGCCGCATCGACGGGGTCATCCTCGTCGACATCCCCCTCTCCGAGGAGGAGGCGACCGCCCTCGCAGGGCGCGGGGTGCGACTCGTCTCGGTCGGGCAACGGGTGCCGGGCATCCACTCGGTGAGGATCGACAACCGGCGGGCCGGGCGCGAGGCGACCGAGCAGCTCCTGGGGATGGGACACCGCCGGATCGGCCTCCTCGGGGGGATGCCGCAGGGCCGGTCGGAGCTGTCGATCCCGGGCATGCGGGAGATCGGCTACCGCGACGCCCTGGTGGAGGCCGGTGTCGGTGTCGACGAGGCCCTGGTCGTCAACGGCAACTTCTCGATCGATGGCGGCGACGAGGCCGCCCGGGAGCTGCTGGCCCTCCCCGACCCGCCCACCGCGATCTTCGCCCTCTCCGACGAGATGGCCGTGGGAGCGATGCGGGCCGCACGCGAGCTGGGGGTGGTGGTGCCCGGCGAGCTGTGCATCCTCGGGTTCGACGGCCACGACTTCGCCGCCGCCGTCGGCCTGTCGACGGTGCGCCAGCCGGTCGTCGAACAGGGGGAGGCCGCCGCCGAAGCGCTCATCGCTGCCATCGAGGGCCAGCCCCCCGACGACGCCGACGTGGTGCTCGCCCACGAGATCGTGCTCCGCGACACGACTCGCTGCGCAACCTGACCGGCCCCGGCCCCCGGGCCTACACTCCCCACGCCCATGGCCGCCCTCCGTTCACCCGTCGTCCAGCGGTCGCTGCTGGCCCTGCTGGTGGCGATGGTCGCCGTGACCCTGCTCCCCGGGCCAGCGGCCCTCGCCGAGGGGGAGGCCATCACCGGGGTGCACGAGGTGCGGGACGGCGACGAGCGCACCCCCATCGGTGGGGTGGTCGTCGAGGTCTTCCTCGGTGATGACCCGATCGGAGAGGCGACCTCGGCCGACGACGGCAGCTGGTCGGTGCCGGTCCCCGGCCCCGAGACCTACCGGGTGGTCCTCGTCGTCGACAGCCTCCCCGAGGGCGTGGCGCCGACCGACCCCGAGCGCACCGAACTCGACAACGTCGAGGTGCGAGAGGGCCAGGCGAAGGTGGTTCGGTTCCAATTCGGCCCCGGTCGCTCGACCGAGACGTCGACCTACCAGCGGGTCGGCGAGGTCTTCGTCATCGGCCTCAAGTTCGGGGCCATCATCGCATTGTCCTCGATCGGCCTCTCGATGATCTACGGCGTCACCGGGCTGGTGAACTTCTCCCACGGCGAGCTGGTCACCCTCGGTGCTGTGATCGCCTGGTGGTTCAACGTGCTGGCGGGCTGGCACCTCGCCCTGGCTGCCATTCCGGCGGTACTGGTGGTCGCCACCTTCGGCGGGGCCCAGGAGCGATATCTCTGGATGCCGTTGCGGCGACGCCGCTCCGGCGACATCGCGCTCATCGTCGTCTCGATCGGTCTGTCGCTGTTCCTGCGGTACGGGGTGATCCTCGTGCCGTTCGGCGGCCAGCCGCAGTCCTTCCGCCAGTTCGCGATCCAACAGCCCATCACGATCCTCGGCATCGACGTCGTCCCGAAGAACCTCTTCGTCATCCTCGGTTCGGCGTTCATCCTGGTGGCCGTCGGCCTGTTCCTCCAGCGGACCCGCTTCGGCACCGCCATGCGGGCCGTGTCGGACAATCCCGATCTCGCCCGGTCGTCGGGCATCGACGTGAACCGCGTCATCCTCGTCACCTGGGTCGTCGGTGCGGGACTTGCGGCACTCGGCGGTGTCTTCTTCGGCCTGACCGAGACCGTCGAATGGCAGATGGGGTTCCGGCTCCTGCTGATGGTCTTTGCGGCGGTGATCCTCGGCGGCCTCGGGAGCCCCTACGGTGCGATGCTCGGCGGCTTCCTCGTCGGGCTCCTGGTCGAGATGTCGACACTCTTCCTGTCGGTCGAGTTCAAGAACGTCGTAGCCCTCGGCATCCTCATCGTCATGTTGTTGTTCCGGCCCCAGGGCCTCCTCGGGCAGCGGGAGCGGATCGGCTGATGGATTGGGCCAAGATCCTGATCGATGCCTCCCGAGCCGCCGTGGGTGTGCCGGCCGCCGCATACGCCATTTCGGCGATCGGCCTGAACCTGCAGTTCGGCTACACCGGCCTCCTCAACTTCGGCCACGTGGGCTCCCTGCTCGTGGGCGCCTACGGACTGGCCATCACCGTGGACCGGGGCGGTCCCATGTGGCTCGGCGTCGTCGTCGGCCTGTTGGCCGCCGTCCTGCTCGGTCTCCTCCTCGGGTTTCCCACCCTCCGCCTCCGGGCAGATTTCCTCGCGATCACCACGATCGCGGCCGGCGAGATCCTCCGGCTCCTCTTCCGATCGGAGGTGGCGCGCCCGCTGACCGGCGGCGTCTTCGGTATCCAGGCGTTCGCCGACGCCTTCTTCGACCTCAATCCGTTTCCCGACGGCTTCTACGGGATCGGGCAGTTCCGGTTCGACGAGCGACAGCTGTGGGTGATGACCCTTGGGTGGGGCCTGGCCGTACTCGGCGTGCTGCTGGTCAGGCGCCTCATCCACTCGCCGTGGGGCCGCGTCCTGAAGGCGGTGCGGGAGGACGAGGACGCCACCGCATCGCTCGGCAAGAACGTGTTCCTCTACAAGCTCCAGTCGCTCATGCTCGGCGGGGCGATCGGGGCGGTCTCCGGCATGGTGCTCGCCATCGACCGCCAGGCCGTGAGCCCGGACTTCTTCATCCCCCTCGTCACCTTCTACACCTTCACGATCGTCATCATGGGCGGTGCGGCGACGGGTGCCGGCCCGGTCGTCGGGGCGGTCCTCTTCTGGTTCCTCTTCGAGTTCTTCGACGGCCTCGTCGGGGGCGCCGTGGAGGCCGGGTGGTTCGGCGACTTCATCGACTCGACGGACGTCGGCCCCATCCGCTTCGCGATGGTCGGCCTCGGCCTCATGCTGCTCATGATCTTCCGACCCCAGGGCATCCTCGGGTCGAGGGAGGAGATCCTCATCGATGCCCGCTGAACCGTTCGTCGCCGACGCCGTGCCGGGCAGCTCCAAGCCCGATCCCGTGCTCGTGGTCGACGGCCTCGTGCGGCGCTTCGGCGGCCTGGTGGCCGTGGACGTCGACCACCTCGAGGTCCAGACCGGCACGATCACCTCGCTCATCGGTCCCAACGGTGCCGGCAAGACGACGCTGTTCAACCTGCTGACGGGCTTCGACAAACCCGACGCCGGGGCCTGGCACCTCGAGGGCGGACCACTCGTCGGCATCGCCTCCTACGAGGTCGCCCGTCGGGGGATGGTGCGGACGTTCCAGCTCACGAAGTCCCTCGCCCGGCTCACGGTGCTCGACAACGTGGTGCTCGGCGCCGGCGACCAGACCGGCGAGCGGTTCGGTCGGGCACTGGTGGGCGGATGGCGCTCCACGGAGCGTCGCAACGAGGCGCGAGCCCTCGAACTGTTGGACTGGTTCGGCCTCGCCGACAAGCGCGATGACTACGCCGGGTCACTGTCGGGGGGCCAGCGCAAGCTGCTGGAGATGGCCCGTGCGCTCATGTTCAACCCGTCGGTCATCATGCTCGACGAGCCGATGGCCGGGGTGAATCCGGCCTTGACCGAGCAGCTGCTCCACCACATAACGGCGCTGCGCGACGAGCAGTTCAAGACCGTCGTCTTCATCGAGCACGACATGGACGTCGTCATGGAGATCTCCGACTGGGTGGTCGTGCTGGCTCAGGGTTCGGTCATCTCCGAGGGCCCCCCGAGCCACGTCATGGCCGACCGGGCCGTCATCGATGCCTATCTCGGCAGCACACACGGCGAGCACGCATGAGCGAGCCGATCCTCGTCGCCGACGACCTGGTGGCCGGGTACCTACCCGGCGTCGACATCCTCCGGGGGTGCTCGGTGGACGTGGCGCCGGGGGAGCTGGTCGGCATCATCGGGCCGAACGGGGCCGGGAAGTCGACGCTGGTGAAGGCCGTCTTCGGCTTGGTGCCGGTGCGATCCGGAACCGTCCGACTGCGCGGCGACGACATCACCAAGCTGGCCGCCCACCAGTTGGTTGCGGCCGGCGTCGGCTACGTCCCCCAACGCGACAACGTGTTCTCGACGCTCACGGTCGAGGAGAACCTCCGCATGGGTCTCTTCCTGAAGCCGGAGGCCTGGGAGGAGATGTGGGAGCGGGTCACGGGCCTCTTCCCTCGGCTCGGGGAGCGCCGAGCCCAGCGGGCCGGGCTGCTGTCGGGGGGCGAGCGCCAGATGGTCGCCATGGGACGGGCGCTCATGATGGACCCGTCGGTCCTGTTGCTCGACGAGCCGTCGGCCGGCCTGTCCCCGATGCTCCAGGACCAGATCTTCGAGAACGTCCGCACGATCTGCGATGCCGGCGTGTCGATCCTCATGGTGGAACAGAACGCCCGCCGGTGCCTCCAGATCTGCGACCGGGCCTACGTGCTCGACCAGGGCGTCGACGCCTACACCGGCCCGGGACGGGAGTTGCTCCACGATCCGAGGGTGATCGAGCTCTACCTGGGGACCCTGGGCACGGTGGATTAGGGAAGGTACCGGGGACCGGGTGCTGGAGATCCCCCGCAAGGGGGGGAAGTGCGCCGACCTGCGGTCGGTTGGGGGAGCCGAATCACGGTGGGCGTTCGCCGCTCTCTGGCACCGCCCCCCTCCCACCGGCCTCCTGCGTCGGCCGGTGGGGCCCTTCCCCCCTTCGGGGGGATTTCCCTCGTTGGTGCCGATGGAGCCTCTTCGGGGGGATCTCCCAGAGCGGCTGTCCCAGTATTCGGTACTCGGTACTCTCGCACCCATGGATTCCGTCACCTGGCACGAGCGGCTCGAGCTCGACGATCCGGTCGCCGTCATTGCCTTCGAGGGGTGGAACGACGGCGGCGAGGCCGCGTCGGGAGCGGTGCGCCATGCCTGGGAGGCCCTCGGCGCCGTGGCGGTGGCCACGATCGACCACGAGCACTACGCCGACTTCCAGGTGACCCGCCCCGACATCGTCGTCGACGGCGACGGGGCTCGCCATCTCGACTGGCCGTCGACCGACGTCGGCGTCACCCGGGTGGACGGTCGGGACCTCGTCCTCGTCCTCGGCGACGAGCCCCGGCTGCGGTGGCGGGCCTACTGTGACGAGGTCGCTCGCGTCCTCGCCGACCTTGGCGTTCGTCGCGTGGTGTTGCTCGGTGCCTTCATCGGCCAGGTCGCCCACACCCTGCCGGTGCCCGTCATCGGCGTCGCCGACGACGCCCTGCGAGCCGACCACGACCTCCTCCCGACCTCGTATGCCGGACCCACGGGCATCACCGGGGTGCTGACGGCGACGCTGCCGGAGGCGGGCATCGACGTCGTCGGGCTGTGGGCGGCCACCCCGCACTACCTGGCCGGCAATGAGAACCCGAAGGCGGCTCAGGCCCTCCTCGGTCGGGCCGGTGGCATCCTCGGGCTCGACCTCCGGGCCGACGAGTTGCTGCCCATGGTCGACGACTGGGTGGGGAAGGTCACCGAAGCGATGGCCGAGAGCACCGAGCTGCGGGGTTACGTGGAGAGCCTCGAGGCGTCGGTCGAGCGCTTCGAGGCCGGCGGCGACGACCTCGTGACCGAGATAGAGCGGTTCCTCCGAGAGGGCGACGGCTGATCGCCCAGGTGGTCGTCGTGGGGCGGCGGTCCGCACCCTGGGTGACGGCCCTCGCCGAGGCGTCGGACCGGTTCGAGGCCGTCGATGTCCCGGGTGCCGATCCCGAGCGGGTCCGAGTCCTGGTGGTGGCGGGTCCCCCCACCGAACCGCTGCCGGACTGGCCCCATCTCGGGCTCGTCCAGTCGCTCTGGCACGGGGTCGACGCACTGGTGGACCATCCCCTCCTGCCTCCGGACGTCCCCATCGCCCGGCTGGTCGACCCGGGAGTCCCGGCCGCGATGGCGCGCTTCGTCACCCGCATCGTGCTCGATCGCAGCCAGCGGGTCGACGAGTACGCCGAGCTCGCTGCCCGGGCTGAGTGGCGACCGCTGGCACATCTCACCCCATCCGACGTCACCGTGGGCGTGCTCGGGCTCGGTGAGGTCGGGCGGGCGGTGGCGGCCCTGGTAGGTGGGCTCGGTCATCCGGTCATCGGTTGGCGCTCGAGGCCCGAGCCGGTCGCCGGGGTGGAGGTCGTCACCGGGCCTGCGGGGTTGGCCTCCCTCGTCGGCCGTGCCGACGTCCTCGTCAACACCCTGCCGTCGACGCCGGGCACCCAGGGCCTCCTCACCGCCGAGCTCCTCGGCCGGCTGCCCGAGCGCGCCGCCTTCGTGAACGTGGGTCGGGGCGACGTCGTCGCCGAGCCCGACCTCGTCGCGGGT
>JBFLKR010000031.1:0-12610 GCA_040883295.1 Acidimicrobiia bacterium | reverse complement strand
TCGGTCCCTATCCGTCGCAGGCGCAGGAGATTTGAGAGGAGCTGCCCCTAGTACGAGAGGACCGGGGTGGACGGACCTCTGGTGTGCCAGTTGTCCTGCCAAGGGCACGGCTGGTTAGCTACGTCCGGAAGGGATAAGCGCTGAAGGCATCTAAGTGCGAAGCCCACCTCGAGATGAGATCTCCCACCGGGTCAACCGGGTAAGGCCCCTGATAGATGATCAGGTTGATAGGCCGGACGTGGAAGCGTGGTGACACGTGGAGCTGACCGGTACTAATAGGCCGAGGGCTTGGACCTCTCTTCTTGTCCGAATCCAGCAACTGATAGTGCTCGCTATGGAGTGCTCGAGGTGTCGAGCACCACGATTTGCCCGGTGGCGATAGCGGCGGGGAACCACCCGTTCCCATTCCGAACACGGAAGTGAAACTCGCCAGCGCCGATGGTACTTGGGGGGCGACCCCCTGGGAGAGTAGGTCACCGCCGGGCACTGTTCGAGGTCGAGGGCCGTCCCATCCGGGGCGGCCCTCGGTCATTGCTAGCGTCTGGCGACGGTCGGAAGGGACCCCCCGTGACGGAACGACGAAGTGGATCCTCGGGGGCCCGGGGACGGGGCCCAGCGGGCGACGCCAGGAAGCGTCCGCCCAAGCGTGGCTCGCTGACGACGGGGGACCTGCGCGACAGCGACCTCCCGAAGTGGGTGCGCGAGGAGATCTCGCGTTCGACCCCCAAGGAGCGGCGCGCTCCCACCATGGCGCTGCTGTCCGACGCCGCCCATGCCTTCGGTTCCGGGAAGTATCCCCAGGCGGCGCCCAAGCTTCGTGAGGCGAAGGCGCTTGCACCCCAGGTGGCGACGATCCGAGAGCTGCTCGGGCTGACGCTCTACCACCTCGGCGACTGGGAGAAGGCCTTGGCCGAGCTCCGGACCTTCCGGCGCATCTCGGGTGAGACCACCCACCTGGCCGTGGAGATGGACTGCCTCCGGGCACTCGACCGGCCCGGGGACGTCGAGAAGACGTGGCGACTCGTCGGCGAGCTCGGTGCCTCCGGCGACGCCCGGAGCGAGGCGAGGGTCGTCTACGCCTCCCACCTGCTGGACCTCGGTCGGGCCCGCCAGGCGTGGGAGGTGGTCGGGCCCAAGCGGATCGAGCGCGATCCCACCGACACGACGGTCCGCGAGTGGTTCGTGGCCGCGCGGGCCGCCCTCGCCGCCGGTGACCCGGGCGCTGCCGCCAGACTGGTCGAGGCCATCGAACGCCACGACGCCGAGTTCCCCGGCCTCGACGAGCTTCGAGGCGAGCTGCCCTGATTCCGTCGCAGCCACCGGATACGGTGGGTGTGTTCCCGCACCCCCGACGACGGAGGAGTGTGGGATGTCTCGGGACACCAACGTGGTCCTGCTGGTCGGCCGCCTCGCCGGCCCGGTCGAGCGCCGGCGCCACCCGATGGCGGGCATCGATTCGGCCCGATTCGAGGTGTCGGTTCGCAGTCCCGGCCCGCCCCGGCGGGTCGACGTCCTGCCGGTGGTCTGGTGGGACCCGCCTCCCGGCTTCGAGGACACGGCCGTCGGCACGGTGGTCCAGGTCGCCGGGGGTGTGCGCCGCCGGTTCTGGGCGACCGAGGACGGGCGCACCAGCCGGCTGGATCTGGTCGCGGGGCACGTCGAGCCACTCGCTCCCCGGGGCCGGTCATGAGAGAGGTGGCGGCTACCCTCCGCCGTTCCCATGTCCGTCGCCGTTGCCGCCGCCAACCAACTCGCCGCGGATGCCGGGGCCGCCGTCGCCGCCGCCGGGGGGTCGGCCGTCGACGCCGCGATCGCCGGAGTCCTCGTCGCGGCCCTGACCGAACCGGGCGTCTGCTCGCCCGCCGGTGGTGGCTTCGTGACCATCTGGGGGCCCGACGCGCCACCCGTGACGATCGACGGCTATCTGGAGATGCCGGGCCGGACCCTGCCCCCGGAGGCCTTCGGGCACGGCGGCTCCAAGGTCTGGATGGCCTACGGCGGTGGCATGGAGACGATCGTCGGTCCCGGCTCGGTGGCGACCCCCGGCGGCTTCAAGGCCCTGGCGGAGGCCTCCGATCGGTTCGGTCGCCTGCCGTGGGCGGAGTTGCTGCAGCCTGCCATCGCCGCCGCCCGCGACGGCTTCCCCCTCTCGGCATCCTCCGACTCCTACCTCGAGCACGCCCTGGACCCGATCTATGGCATCGACCCGCGTTCGCGCGCGGTCCTGACCGACGGCGACCGCCGCCTCCGAGTCGGCGAGATCGTGCGCCTCCCCGATCTCGCCGACCTCCTCGACGCCCTCGCAGAAGAAGGCGTCGACCTGCTCTACCTGGGCGAGGCGGGGGCGATCATCTCGGAGTTCGTCCTCGATGGCGGGGGGATCCTGACTCGTCACGACCTGGCCGCCTATGAGACGGTGTGGCGGACGCCGATCTCGTCCGGGCTCGCCGGTCGGGCGGTTGCCACCAACCCGGGTCCGGCGGTCGGGGGAGCCGGCCTGGTGGCGATGCTCGAACTGACGAAGGGTTGGGCCCACGAGGGGTTCGGTCCCGAGGCGGCCACCCGGTTCGCCGAGGTCCAGGAGGCGGTGTTCTCCTATCGCCGGCGGGTGCTCGACCCGGCCGTCGTGCCCGACGTGGGGGAGCTCGTCGCCAGGGCGCGGGTCGGGGACCTGGCGGCCCTGCGGGGGTCGCCGTCCACCGTGCACGTCTCCGCGGCGGGCGACGACGGCTGGGGCTGTGCCATCACGTTCTCGGCCGGCTACGGATCGGGTTGCATGCCTCCCGGCACCGGGCTGTGGCTCAACAACAGCCTCGGTGAGATCGAGCTGAACCACGGTGGGTTCCACTCCCTTCGGCCGGGCACCCGGCTCAGCTCGAACATGGCCCCGACGCTCGTGCGCGGGGAGGACTCGATCCTGGCCATCGGCTCGCCCGGCGCCGACCGGATCACGACGGCCATCGCCACGACGCTGCTGGCCCATGTCGATGCCGGTCTCTCGCTCGAGGACGCCGTCGCCCACCCCCGACTCCACGTCGAGCGGACACCCGACGGCCCCCGCGTGGCGCTCGAACCCGGGATGCCCTACGAAGGTCCCTGGGCGTCCCGACAGTTCGAGGAACTCCACATGTTCTTCGGTGGAGTCGCCGCCGCCGAGGCCTCGCCGAGGATGGTGATCGCCGCCTCCGACCCCCGCCGGGGCGGGGGCATCGCAGTCGCGTGAGACCCCTCCCACCGCCGAGGTCGCTCAACTAGCGTGGCGCCCGGTGGTTCAATCGGAAGGTGGTGGTGACCATGCCCTGGGTGTGGACCGATGACTTGGCGGCCCGACTCGTGGCCGCCGGCATCGTCGACGACGACGGACTCGGAGACTGGCGTGAGTGGCCGGTGGCCCTGCATCTCCCGGCGACCGAGGATCAGACGGAGCCGGAGGCATGACGGACCGCAAGCCGATCACCGGTGGCTGGATCGGCCTCGGCTTGTTCGTGGCCGCCTTCACGGTGGTCAGCCTGCTCCTCGCGCTCTGGCAGTACGACCGAGGGGTCGAGGTGGCCGAGCGGAACGAGGTGCTCGCCCGTCGCCTCGCCAGCGACCCCGTGCCCCTCGATGCGCTGCTCCTCCCCGACGTCGAGCAGGCGGACGAGGACTTGATCGGATGGCCGGTAGAGGTGACCGGACGGTTCATGGGGGACCAACAGGTCCTGATCCGGGGCCGGGCGAACGACGGTACCCCCGGTGCCTGGCTGGTGGCGCCCCTGGAGCGATCGGACGGGTCGCTCGTCGCCGTCAATCGCGGGTGGGTACCGCTCGAGATCGACTCGCCGGACGACCCACGGGTGGTTCCACCGGCCGGGCAGGTGACGGTGGCGGGCATCACCATCCCCGACGAGGAGCCCACCCGGATCGGTCCCCAGGACCCACCCGAGGGCGAGCTCGACGTGCTCGCCAACCTCGATCTGGATCGCATCGGCGCCCAGCTCGGCACCGATCTGGGGCCGGTCGTCATCCAGGCGGTTGGCGAGGCGTCGAGCCCGCCACTCCCACTCGACCTGCCCGACCCGACCGACGCCGGACCCCACACCGCCTACGTGATCCAGTGGATCGGCTTCGCGATCGTCGCCGTCGTCGGCTTCGCGGCGCTCGTCGGCCGCCAGCTCGGTCGCGGCCCCCTGGCTCGCCTCGCTCGGCGACCGACCGTCCCCGAGCGCCGGGAGAAGACCGATGTGCCGGTCGATCGTTGACCTGCGGCGGGCCGAGCCGCCCGCCGACCGCTCCGACGTCGAGGCAGCAGCCCTCCAGTACGTTCGCAAGGTCTCGGGTTTCCGGACGCCGTCGGCCGCCAACCAGGAAGTGTTCGACGCGGCAGTCCGCTCCATCGCCGATGCCACGGACGTCCTCCTCGACGGCCTCGTCGTGAGGGGCCGGCCGGTCAGAGCACCGGGAGGCCCGGCCGAGCCGGCGTGATCCGCACGTCGGCCCGGTCGTCCACCTCGAGCGCGGCCAGCACGTGGGGACCTGCTACCAGGACGTCGGAGTGCTCGACCTCGTACTGGTCGATGAACACCGCCCGGAACTCGTGGGCCGAACGGGTGGCGACGATGATCGGGTCGTCGTCGGCCGCCCGGTCGCCGGGTCGGATCGTGACCTCCATCGACTCGTAGACGGCGCGGATGTCGGGGAGGCGGGCCTCGATGGTCGGCCCCCCGTCGAAGATGTCGACGTAGCCGCGGTTCCAGAACCCTTCCGCTTCGAGCAGGTGGTGGGCCGGTTCGGTGGAGGGGTGGACCCGCCCGATGGCCGCCTGGGCCGACTCGGGCAGCATGTCGGCATAGATGGGGTGGCGAGGCATGAGTTCGGCGATGAAGGCCTTCTTCCCCTCGCCCACCCGACGGACCGCGGCGGGGAACGGAATGGAGATGAAGCGTCGACCCAGACCCTCCCAGAACGGCGAGGAGCCGTCGTCCTCCTGGAAGCCGCGCATCTCGGCGAAGACCAACTCGTCGAATCGCTCGGGGTGCTCGGCGAGGTAGAGCATGCGCGACAGCGAGAGCAGTCGGCCCGCACCCGAGCCGTGGTGATCGTGGTGGAGGAAGAGCGAGGCCATCTCGGTGGCGCCGGTGAAGTCGTTGCACAGGTGCAGGGTCTGGAAGCGACCGAACACCCCGAGTCGTCGGGATGCGTGCACGGTCGTCCCGATGCGATAGGAATAGAACGGGTCCGTGACCCCGACGTTGGCGATGATCGCGGCGAGCCCGATCACGCGGTCCCCGTCCTCGAGCAGGAACAGGTAGTCGAGTTCCTGGTCGGTGGGCGGCTCATCCGTGGCGAAGGCCTCCTCCGAGGCGGCCAGCCGGCCGGCGATGAAATCGGGGTCGGGCCGCAGTGATGTCATCCCCGCCAGGTGCCCGGCCGCCCCCTCCTCCTCCAACAGCCTGATCACCGCGTCGACGTCGGCGGTGCCGCCGTTGCGCACCCGCATCATGTCGGGCCCCCCAGCTCTCCTCGGTCGAAGCGGACCAACACCTCGGCGCTCAGTCGCGCTCGGGGACCGATCGAGGTCGGGAGCAGGTACTCCGACGGCCGGTGGAGGTCGCCGCCCACCGGCCCGAGGTTGTCGACGTTGACGAGGCCGGCGCCGGCGAGGACATTGCCGTCACAGACACCGCCGGTGTCCCGTGACTGCAGGGGCACACCGAGGTCGTCGGCGGTCGTGATCACCGCCGCCAGCAATCGGGCGTAGTCGTCGGTCAGCTCCTTCGGCGGTCGGGTCACGCCGCCATGCTGGTCGATCCTGATGCCGTCGACGGCGAGTTCCTCGACGGCGGTGGCGATCGCGGCCGTGGCCCGATCCATCGCCTCGGCGGTGGTCGCCCGGACGTTCGAACGCAGGATCGCCAGATCGGGCACGATGTTGAGCGCCGTGCCGCCGTGGAGCATGCCGGGGTTGGCGAGCAGCTCGGGATCGTCGTTGAGGCCGTGGATGCCGGCCGCGAGGGCGGCGGCCGCCAGGACGGCGTTGCGGCCCTCGACCAGCTCACGGCCTGCATGGGCGGCCTTGCCGCGCACGACGTGCACCCAGTTCGCCGAGCCCGGCCGAGCGGCGGCGATGGCGCCGTCCGGCATGGCCGGCTCGTACCCGAGACCGAGGTCGGCGTGGACGGCGGCCGCCGCCAACACGGCCGCCGAGCCGGGCGAGCCGATCTCCTCGTCGGGGACGACGAGGACCTCCCACCCGACCTCGAGGCCGACCGCCTCGGCGAGTTCGAGCGCCAGCGCCGCTACCACGAGGCCCCCCTTGGCGTCCACCACGCCCGGGCCCCGCCAGACGCCGTCCTCGTCGGCGATGCCGGCGAACGACGACCCGGGCGGGAACACGGTGTCGTAGTGGCCGACCAACAGGACCTGGCGCGGCGCCCGGGGGCGCCGTACGGCCCGCACCACCTGCCCCAGCGGGACCGGGCGGACCTGCCCGAGTTCGTCGACCTCCTCGAGGGGCTGGAGGTCGAGGAGGTCGACCTCGTCGGCGACCGGGGCGAACAGATCGGCCACCAACCCGGCGCAGGCGGCGAGATCGTCGACGGCGAAGCTCCACGACGGTTGGTCGACGAGGCCCCGGAGTCGGTCCTCGGCGGCGGCGATCTGGTCGGGGGAGGGGGCCGGGACCATGGCTCCCCGAGGGTACCCGGTAGACTCGCCCCCTCATGGCCACCGTCGTCCGTGCCGACTACGACCGGTACTTCACCCCCAACTACGCCCCGGCCGACGACGTCATGGTCCGTGGCGAGGGATCGCGGGTGTGGGGCCAGTCCGGCCGGGAGTACATCGACCTCGCGGCCGGCATCGCGGTCAACACGCTCGGCCACGCGCCCCCGGAACTGGTGGAGGCGCTGACCGACCAGGCCCATCGGCTCTGGCACCTCTCGAACGCGTTCGCCAACGAGCCGGCCATCGCCCTCGCTCGGTCCCTCGTGCAGCGAACGTTCGCCGACCGCGTCTTCTTCGCCAACTCCGGCGCCGAGGCCAACGAGGCGGCCCTCAAGCTCGCCCGCCGTTGGGCGCACGACCGCCACGGCGCCGAGAAACACGAGATCATCTCCTTCACCTCCTCGTTCCATGGCCGCACCCTGTTCACGGTCTCGGTCGGCGGGCAGGCGGCCTACCGGGAGGGTTTTGGCCCGATCCCGGCGGGCATCACCCACCTGCCGTACAACGATCTCGACGCGGTCGGCGACGGCATCACCGAGCGCACCTGCGCGGTCATCATGGAGCCGGTGCAGGGCGAAGGCGGCCTGGTGCCCGCCGAACCGGCCTTCGCCCGTCTCGTCCGGGAGCGGTGCACGGCCAACGACGCCGTCCTCGTCTTCGATGAGGTCCAATCGGGGGTCGGGCGGACCGGCTCCCTCTACGCGTACATGGACATGGGGGTCGAGCCCGACATCCTCACCACCGCCAAGGGCCTCGGCGGCGGATTCCCCATCGGGGCGATGCTGTGCCGCGAAGACATGGCCCAATCGTTCGTGGTCGGTACCCACGGCTCCACCTTCGGTGGGAACCCCTTGGCTGCGGCTGTCGCCCTCCGGGTCCTCGAGATCGTGGACACGCCCGAGTTCCTCGCCGGGGTGCGGGAGCGGGCCGAGCGGCTGACGGGGAGCCTCGTCGGCATCGGTGCCCGCACCGGTGCCTGGTCCACGGTGCGAGGCCGCGGTCTGTGGCTGGGCGCGGTCCTCGACGGAGACTGGGCCGGCCGATCGACGGACATCGCCGCCACTGCCTTCGACCAAGGCGTCATGGTGCTGCGGGCCGGGCCCGACGTGGTGCGGCTGGCCCCGGCACTGAACATCCCCACCGACGATCTCGACGAGGGCCTCGAACGCCTCGAGGCAGCCGTGGAGTCGCTCGCCGACTGATGGCTCAGCCGTGCCGCTGGTGCGGGGTCGAGGCGTGTCGCGATCGCTTCGACGAGTGCCTCGCCCTCGACTTCTCGGACGCCCGGTACGGCGCCGTCCACCACCTGACGGCCCACACGTACGCCCTCCAGCACCGGATCTACACCGACGGGTTCGAGGTCACCGTCGCCGGGTTCCTGCTCGATCACCTCGAGCAGCCCCCGACCCCGGGCGCGATGCGGGCCCTCACCGCCGACGTCGACGGTGGGACCCGGGTCCGACGCGAGGAGCCGGGACCACCGCCGTCCGAACCCACGGGGCCGAGCGTCGCCGACGTCGTCACCGACACCCCGGAGACCTATCGGGCGTCGGTGCGGGCGTGGGCGCAGTCCGTGGCCGAGCGATTCGTCGATTGACGTGGGCGGCCACCGGGACGGTCTCGACGTCTGCCGGCCACGGGTGGTAGTCAACCTCGAAGCCCTGCTCGGCCATGCATTCAGTGGCGGCTTCCAACGAAGCGGTGGCGATGAAGGCGCCCTCTTCGGGCGAGAACACCGTTCCCGAGAGGACGGCCCCGATCGCTTCCAGATCCGAAGCGCTCAGGTCCGGAACCTCAGCAGGGGCGCCGTGTCAACAGGTACTCGCCGTCCGCAACTCTTCTCCTTGCTTGTCGACTGCCGGAGCGATGGTGGCTTCGTTGTTGGGAGTGGCGCAGTACAGGTAGCGGACAGCTCCGGGATCGTCGTAGATCCGATAGCGGACCGAGCGGCGGTTGTCCCACGAGTCGTCGTCGTTGCGAATGTCGAGGGGCCAGTCGGAGTAGATGGACCAACTCCCCACGATGTAGTCACCTTCGCTGCCGATGTGGCCTTCGAAGATGCAGATCTTGTCGGGGTTGCATTGGATGGCAGTGGCCGGAACCGCCACCAGCGTGGCGATGGCAGCGGCCAGTGTCACGGCGAGTAGACGAGGCGCATGTGGGGCCTTCCCACAGGAGTTGTTCCCAATTAATGCGCGATTCGTCGGCATCGTCGCGCCGAACCCGAAGCTCAGTGCCTACAACTCGCGAACCTTCCGACCGCCGCCGCCCGCCTTTGCCTGCTCGCCACCGGCCCGACGGGACGCCACCACCTTGCGCAGCGCCGCAGTGGGCACGTAGGCGTCGGGGATCTGGTCGGTGTCCTCGATCCCCTCGGCGTAGAGGTCGTGCTCCCGGAGGAAGGCGACCAGGTCGTCGGAGAACGGCTCGTAGCCGAGTTCCGGCCGCACGTGGCGGTAGTAGTTCTGCAGGTCGGCGAAGTGCTGCGACGGCACCCCGTAGCCGACGAACATGGAGAGCTTCAATGCCTCGATGTAGCTCCCGGAGTGCAGGATCCGGGGATCGAAGATGATCGCGTCGCCGGGATCGGTGGCCACCCACTCGGCACCGGGGGTGAGGTCCTGGAACATCGGGCCGAGCCATGCCAGACCGCCCATCGCCTTGAACTTCCACTCGTTCAGGGTCCGAGCAGCCGCCGAGCCCTCGGCGGTGAACCGGTGGCTACCAGGGATGAAGCCGAGCCGGAAGTTGGACTCCGCGTACGACTGGAGGTAGATGCCCACCCGGACGAGGTCGTAGGGATGCTCGTCGTCCTCCTCCCAGTCCCGGCCGACGCCGTAGGTGCGATGGACGTTGTCGCGGTGCCACGACACGGCCGAGAACCCGGTCTGGAGGTCGGAGTGCTGGAGGTACTTCACGTCGTCGCCGAGCAGGGCGTGGAGGTGCCCCAGGAGCCCCTCGTGGGCGATGAGCGGCCAGAACTCCTTCGTCTTGGAGACGCCGTCGGTGAGGTTCCATCCGGCGAAGCCACGCCCCGAACTCGTGAAGGTGTCCGGGTCCACGCCCGACATCTCGATGATCATGCCCTTGTAGTGCTCCACCTCTTCGGGCGAGAGGAGCCCCGGGACCACGACGAATCCCTGCTCGCGCAGTTGGCGGCGGCGTTCCTGGTCGATCATCTCCGGTCCTTTCCCGAGTGGGCGCATGCTATCCGTCGCACCGTCGCCCTCCGTCACGTCAGCGCCCGGCGGTAGCGGCGATGGCGCTTCTGCCACCGAGTGCCGATCTTCTCCATGTCCTTGAACGAGGCGGCATTGTGAGCCGCCACCTGCACCACCTCGGCGCCCTCCATCCCGATCTCGATGGCCGTCCGGGTGATCGCCGTGTAGAGGACGGCGTTGCCGCCCCGCCCGCGGTGGTCGGGCAGCATCCCGAGCCCGTTGATGCAATAGCGGTCGGTGTGCGACCGTTCCCAGAGCAGGCGGGCCCAGCCCAGTGGCCACAGGCGCCCCCCGGTGGCCCGGAGGGCGGGGGCCAGGTCCGGATAGCAGAAGAGGAATCCGGCGATCTCCCCGTCGGCGAGCACCAGCTTGATGCCCCTGGGATCGGCGATGGTGAGCACGGTGCCGAGCAGGTCGTCGATCTCGTCGTCGGTGGGCGGGTAGAAGCTGTCGAGCTCGGCCACGGATGTGAGGTAGGCGTCCTTGATCCGTGGGGCCCAGGCGGTGAGCTCGCGACGGGAGTCGAAGGACTTGACGGCGTAGGTGCCCTTGGCGACGACCCGGTCGGCGAGGCGCATGACACCCTCGGGGATGGCCGTGGCGGTGTCCATGAAGCCCGACAGGTAGTCCTCGTCGCCGGCGAAGCCCGCCCCCTCGATCGCGGCCCCGTAGTGGGGCCGGTTCCAGGGGACGCCGACGACGGCCGGGAGCTCGAAGCCCTCCACGAGAACCGAGCCGTCGAAGCCGAGCAGCCCGCGAGGCCCGGAGAGCTCCTCGAGGCCCCGGCGCGACGCCCACTCGGCGACGGTCTCGAGGAGCCGGGCGGCCACGGCGCCGTCGTCGACCATCTCCAGGTAGCCGAAGAACGCCTCGTTGGTCCCCTTGTGCTCGTTGAACCGGCGGTTGTCGATCGCCGCCACCCGTCCGACGACCTCGCCACCCTCCTCGGCTACGAAGAAGTCGGCCTCGGAGTGGGCGTAGAACGGATGCCGATTGGGGTCCATCCGCCGGAACTGCTCCCGGTACAGGCCGTCGGGCGCCCATTGGGGGGCGTCGGCGTTCAGCCGGTACGGGAGGTCGACGAAGGCGGTGGCGGCCTCCCGGTCGCCGCGTGGCAGTCGCCGGATTCGCACCTCAGGCGGACGTCTGGACCCGACGCAGCTTCTGCATCGGGGCGAGTTCGGACTCGTAGACCTGCTTCACGCCGTCGCCGAGGGCGGTCTCGATGTCGCGGATGTTGCGCACGAGGTTGTGGAGGCCCATCACCTCCACCGAGGCGGCCTGGTCGGAGCCCCACATCGCCCGGTCCAGCGTGACGTGCCGTTCGACGAAGGTGGCACCGAGCGCCACCGCCGCCCAGGTGGGGGAGAGGCCGACCTCGTGGCCGCTGTAGCCGATCGCCACCTCGGGCCACAGGGCCTTGAGGGTCTGGATCATCCGGAGGTTCAACTCCTCGACGCCGCATGGGTAGGCCGAGGTCGAGTGGGCGATGCCGAGGCGCTCGGTGCCGAGACGGTCCACCGCGGCGTGGATCTCGTCCATGGTCGACATCCCCGTCGAGATGATGAGCGGCTTGCCGGTCGCCCCCATCGCCTCGAGCAGGTCGAGGTCGGTCAGCGACGCCGAGGCGGCCTTGTAGAGCGGTGGGTCGAACTCCTCGATGAACTCGACGGAGGGCTCGTCCCAGCAGGAGGCGAACCAGTGGATGCCCCGGTCGCGGCAATGGGCGTCGATGGCGGCGTAGTCGTCGCGGTCGAACTCCACCCGGTGCCGATAGTCGATGTAGGTCATCCGACCCCACGGGGTGTCGCGTTCCTTCTCCCACTGGTCGCGCGGGGTGCAGATCTCCGGCGTCCGCTTCTGGAACTTCACCGCATCGGCTCCGGCGAAGACCGCCCCGTCGATCAGCTTCTTGGCGATCCCGAGGTCCCCGTTGTGGTTGATGCCGATCTCCGCGATCACGTACACGGGCTGTCCGTCGCCGATCATCCGGTCCCCGGCCTGCAAGCTGGCGCTCATGTCCGTTCCTCCACTCGTTCGTAGCGATTCTCCGTCCGGCCGAGCCCGGTCAGCACCAGTTCGGCAAACTCCCTGAAGGCCCCGTGGCCGCCGGGGGCGGCGCAGACGTGGTCCGCCACCTCCCGGGCCTCGGGCAGTGCGTCGGCGGGTGCCCCGGCGAGGCCCACCGCCGCCATGGCGGGCACGTCGTTCACGTCGTCGCCCAGGTAGGCGATCTCGGCTCGCTCGACCCCGAGGCGCCGGCAGAGATCGTCGACCACGCCGAGCTTGTCGCGCACACCGAGGTGCAACTCGGTGATGCGGAGCTTCGCCGCCCGGGCGGCGAGGGCGGGCGACTGCTCGCCCGAGACGATGCCGACGACGACGCCGGCGTCCCGCAGCCGCTCCACACCCATGCCGTCCCGGATCGAGAAGCGCTTCATGAGCTCCCCATCGGGCCCGACGTACACCCCACCGTCGGTCAGGACCCCATCGCAGTCGGTGAGGACCACCTTGATCATGCGCGGCTCCCGTTCGGGAAGCCGGTGTCGGGCATCGAGCATCGGGTGCGGCGCGCGCCAGTCCCCGAACCCGATACCCGGGACCCGGCACCCGGTACTCCCATCACCATGCCGTCCATCCTCCGTCGACGACCAGGTTGGCACCGGGCATGTAGGCGCTGGCGT
>JBFLKR010000249.1:0-2992 GCA_040883295.1 Acidimicrobiia bacterium | reverse complement strand
GCTCGTCCTGGTCGACGACGGCGACCACTTCGAAGCCGAGCAGATGTACCGCCGGGGGTCCCACGCGATCACGGACGTGTTCCGGTATCGGACCAGGGGCATCGACGTCCCGATCACTCGGGACCAGTGGGCCGCGGACGTCGCGGCAGCCACGGCCGCGGGCCTCGACCTCGGCGACCCCGACAAGGCCTTCGCCGAGATGACCCGACTCCGCGAGCCCTATGCCGGTCGGCTGGAAGCGCTCAAGGACGCCTTCGCCGTCCCGCATGGGTTCTGGGGGTCGTCGTCGGCGCCGGTGCCCCGTCGAGGCCGTCACCACGGCCGACGCTCACCCAAGTAGCCGCCGGAGGTGGTCGAGCCCGGCCGTGAAGGCGGCTGGGCCCGGCTGGAGGATGTCCTCCGCCGGCAGTTCGTGGATGCGACCCTCGACGATGGCGGTGACCGTCTCCCAGCCGGGCCGTCCCTCGATGACGTCCCGTTGCAGCTTCTTGCCACACCACGAAGCGAGGATGATCTCGGGGTCGCGGGCGGCCACCTCGGCCGGATCCACCACCCGTCCCTCGGCCTTCGGCTCCCCACGGGTCTCGGCGGCGTACAGGTCGGCGCCGCCGGCCGCCTCCACGAGCTCCGATACCCAGGTGATGCCGCTGATGAGCGGGTCGTCCCACTCCTCGAAGAACACCCGCGGTCGGTGGTCGCGCCCGGCCGTCGCGCGGCGGGCCTCGTCGACCCGGCCGGCCAACCGGTCGGCCAGGGCATCGGCGTCGTCGGCGGCATCGACGATCCGCCCCAGCAGGCGGATGACGTCGAGGATCTCGGTCAGCGAGCGCTGGTTGGTGATCCACACGTCGAGGCCGACCCGGACCAACTCGGCGGCGAGGTCGGCCTGCACGTCGCTGAAGCCGATCACGAGATCGGGCTCGAGGTCGACCACCTTGCCCACGTCCGCCTTCGTGAACGCCGAGACGATCGGCTTCTCGGCCCGGGCCTCGGGTGGCCGCTTCGTGAAGCGGGTGATGCCCACGAGTCGGTCCTGGCGGCCGAGCAGGTAGAGCGTCTCGGTGGTCTCCTCGGTGAGGGCGACGATCCGCCGGGCGCCCGCCATCAGCCGTGCTGGGACTTCAGCATCCGCTCCAGGCCGATGGCGCGGATGGTGTCGGCTTCGCGGTCGACGACCTGCCGGGCGATGGGGATGCCGGTCCCCTCGGCGATCCGATTCATCATCTGGAAGTTGCCGAACACGGCGGCGGCATCGACGAGGGCGGCGTCGCCGAGCTCGCTGCGGATCCGATCATGGGCGCTGGCGAGGTCGCCGCTCGCCAGGCAGGCGTCGACGAGGGCCAACAAACCGGCGCCGCCCGGGATGCCCGAGGGGATCGTCGGGTCGCCGATGGCCCGGAGGTCGAGGTCGTCATATCCGTTGTGCGGGGCGCTCCACCTGAGCATGCCGACGTGGGACATCGTTCAGTAGAAGCAGTCGTTGTGCCACGACGTGCGGGAGGCGACGACCTCCATCTGGGGCCGATCGAGACCGGGGTCGCGTCCCCAGACCGGCTGGTCCATCTCCGGCCCGGGCATGTAGGTCGCCACCGAGAGCGCCTCTCGGACGTCGTGCTCGCCGCCCACGAGGTCGAGGGCGACGGGGATGGGGCCCGGCGGCATCGGCAGGTGGGTGCGGCGGCGCTTGAGGCCCGTGGCGACGTCGCCGGTCGGCTCGCCCGGCTCGGGGTCGGGGAGCGGTGGCCGGTCGATGCCGAGGGCGTCGTGGGTGCCGTCGACGCAGGCCAGCATCGAGACGACGGCGACGGTCTCCACCGTCGGAGCGTCACCGACGACATCGGCGGCGGCCCGCACCTCCGGCTCGTGGACGCTGCCGGGGGAGCGCCCGAGCCGCTCGGCCAGGGCCAGGAGGGCCGGGTGGGCGCCGCCGTCGGCCTCGCCCCGGGCGGCGGCCGCCACCGCCAGCCGCTCGGCACCGGTGAGGGTCGCGCCGGGGGTGGCGAGGTGGTCCCAGGTCGCGGTGAAGGTCTCGGCCAGGTCGGACCGGACGGCAATGGGGGCACCGGTGAAGTCGAACACGGCGGCGAGGCTATCCCCCGAACTCGTTCTTGTCGGGCTCGCCCATCCATCCGGAGGCGCAACCCGACAAGAACGGGGTGGGGGAGGGCCCTTGGGAGGGGAGGCTCACCCGCCGATGACGACCTCGACCGTCTCGGTCACGTCGAGTGACCGGCCGACGGCGCACGTCATCGCCGCCCGCTCGACGACCGGGGCGAGCCCGGCGTCGGTGCCGGTCGGGAGGTGGATCACCACGGCGAGTCGGTCGATGCGTCGCGGCTCCTCGGCGAGCGACTTGGTCACCTCGATCGTGACCGCGTCGAGGTCCACGCCCCGCCGTTCGAGGGGGCCGGCGATCGACGACCCGATGCACGACCCGAGGGCGGCGGCGACCAGGTCGGTCGCCGAGAACGACCCGCCGACCCCGCCCCACTCGGGAGAGGAGGCGGTGGTCAGCGAGGTGCCCGACGCCTCATGGACGACCTCGGTGCGGCCGCTGCCGAGCGGGGTGACCCGTACCGTCGCCATCAGGTGAGCGCCGGTTTGTGCGACGGGCGGCCTGCCTCGAAGGCGTCGATCGCGTCCGCATGCGACAGCGCCACCCCGATGGCGTCGAGTCCCTCGAGCAACCGGTGGCGGGTCGCCGGTTCGAGGTCGAAGCGGGCCTCGAATCCGTCGGCCGTCACGGTCAGGTCGACGAGCGAGATGGTGATCTCGGCGCTGGGGTCGTCGTCGGCGAGCTCCAGGAGCGCCTGCACCTCCTTCTCGGACAGGACGACCGGCAGCAACCCGATGTTGCAGCTGTTGTTGAAGAAGATGTCGGCGAACGACGACGCCACGACGGCCCGGAAGCCCCAGTCCTGGAGGCCCCACGGGGCGTGCTCGCGCGACGACCCCGATCCGAAGTTGGGTCCGGTCACGAGGATCGTGGCGT
>JBFLKR010000248.1:0-8174 GCA_040883295.1 Acidimicrobiia bacterium | reverse complement strand
GGCACCCGGGTCATCGCCTTCCTCGGTTCGTCGGGTGGCTTCGCCGAGCAGGCGGTGCTCGATGCGTCGAAGTGCATCCCGGTCCCCGACCAGATGCCGCTCGACGTGGCTGCGGCCTTCGTGTTCGCCCACTCGACGAGCCAGCACGCCCTCGTGCAGCGAGCCGAAGCCCGGGCGGGCGAGACGCTCCTCGTCCTCGGCGCCTCGGGAGGGGTCGGCCTGGCCGCCGTGGAGATCGGCAAGGTGCTCGGCCTCCGGGTGGTGGCCGCGGCCTCGACCGACGAGAAGCTGGCCGTCTGCCGGGAGCGGGGCGCCGACGAGACGATCAACTACGCCACCGAGGACCTCAAGGCGCGGATGAAGGAACTCGGTGGCGCCGACATCGTCTACGACCCGGTCGGCGGCGACTACGCCGAGCAGGCGCTCCGCTCGATCAACTGGCTCGGGCGCTACCTCGTGGTGGGGTTCCCGGCTGGGATCCCGTCGATCCCACTCAATCTCGTGCTCCTGAAGGGCTGCGACGTCCGTGGCGTCTTCTGGGGCCAGTTCACCGAACGACAGCCCGCGGAGAACGTCGCCAACCTGATGCAGCTGACCCAGTGGTACCTGGAGGGCTCGGTCCGACCCCACATCTCCGCCCGCTACCCGCTCGAACGGGGTGGTGAGGCCATCCGGGCGATGATGGATCGCCGGGCCGTGGGCAAGCTGCTGGTCGAGGTGAATCCCGACCTCTACTGAGGAGAGACCCATGACCTATGCGCTGCCACTCCACGAACAGGTGCTGTTGCTCGCCCTCGACGACGAGGAGGGGACCCTGCCCCAGCCGAATGCAGACCTCGCCGTGGCGGCGGCCATCATCGTCGAACTGCACGAGGCCGGGCGGATCGCCCTCGGACGGACCGAGGTCGAGGTCGTCGATGGGCGCCCGACCGGCGACGAGGCACTCGACGCCGTCCTCACCGCCATGACCGACGGCAAACCCGCGACTCTGACCACGTGGATCCAGCGGTTGGCCGAGGGCGCCGACCTCCGGGAGGCGACCGCGCGGCGTCTGGTCGATGCCGGCATTCTCGAGCGTCGAGGGGGAGCCTTCTTCGGACTCGGCCCCGACCGCTACCCCGAGGCCTACGGGGCCGCCGAGGATGCGGTGATCGCGCGCCTGACCCGTGCCGTGTCGACCGAGGGCGACGTCGATCGCCCCACTCGGTTGCTGCTCTCGATCGCCGATGCCGCCCAACTGCTGGTCCTGGTCATCGATCGCAAGGAGTTGAAGCGCCGTGCCGGCCGCATCGAGGACCTGACGGGCGGGGAGGCGGTTGGCGAGGCGGTGCGCGCCGCCCTCGACGAGTTCATGGCGCTCATCTCGATCACGGTGATCAACGCCACCGTGACCTGACTGCGCAGCGAGCCGAGTGCACGAAGTCGAACGGACCGGCCGCAGGCCGGTCCGCTACCACCGCAGCAGCATCGAACCCCAGGTGAAGCCGCTGCCGAACGCAGCGGCGGCCACCAGCGTCCCCGGCTCCAGCTTGCCCTGCTCGCGTGCCGCCTCCAGGCAGAGCGGGATCGTGGCGGCGGTGGTGTTCGCCGTCTCGTGGATCGTGTTGACGACCTTGTCGGTGGGGATGCCGAGCCGGTGGACCGCTGCCTCGATGATGCGCATGTTCGCCTGGTGGAACACGAAGAGGTCGATGTCGTCGGCCTCGATGCCGTGCTCGGTCATCGCCTCCTCGACCGCCTCGGGCATGTGCCGGACGGCGTTGACGAACACGGTCCGGCCGTCCATCTGGGGGTACTGCAGGCCGCGGGCCAACAGGTCCTCGGTCATGAACCGGTCGTAGGCCATGCCCGGGGCCGGCAGCCACAGTGCGTCGGCGAACGACCCGTCGGCGTGGAGATGGGTCGACCAGACATGGGGGTCGTGGCGGGCATCGTTCACCTCGGTCGCCTGCACGACCACGGCGCCGGCCCCGTCGCCGAACAGCACCGAGACGTCCCGCCCGGCGTCGGAGAGGTCGAGGCCCTTCGAGTGCACCTCGGCGCCGACCACGAGCACCGTGTCCGCGTTGCCGACGCGGATCATGGCGTCGGCCGTCGACATTGCGTAGATGAAGCCCGAGCACTGCTGGCGGACGTCCATGGCCGGGATGCCCGGGACGTCCAGCTTGGCCTGCAGGAAGCAGGCGTTGCCGGGGAACTCGTGGTCGGGTGACAGCGTGGCGAACACGATCATGTCGACGTCGCCGGGGGTCAGGCCGGCGTCGTCGAGGGCGCGAGTGGCGGCCTCGAGGCCCAGATCGGTGGTCGTCGTACCCGGATCGACCCAGCGCCGCTCCCGGATCCCCGTCCGCTGGGTGATCCATTCGTCGGAGGTGTCCATGAGTTCTGCCAGGTCGTCGTTGGTGACGACCCGGTCGGGGAGGTGGGTGCCGAGTCCGATGACGCGAGAACGACGCACGCTGGCCCTTTCGTCGTGTGCGGTCCGAACCGTACCCGCGTCGGTGCGCGGGCTCCCGGATCCTTCCTGTCGGGCTCCGCCATCGTGGGGATGGGTGGGCCCGACAAGAACGGAAGCCACTCGTTCCGGTCGGGCTGGCCCTTGGTGGGGAAGGCTGGGCCCGACAAGAACGGGTGCGGGGGCTCAGCCCTCGACGAGGGAGCGCACCTCGGCCAGGTCGACCCCGGGGAACGTCTCGGCCGGGAACGCCGCCAGTCGGTGCGACAGCGACAGCGCCATCGGCCAGATGGCCGGGTCCCACCCGCCGGAGCGGGCATCGGGGGATTGGCGGCAGCACGGTCCGGTCGGGCACTGGGACACGGCGTGGTGGTCGGTGCCCCGGCCCCGGAACCAACGGGCGTGCTCGAAGTCGGTGCCGACCGTGATGACGTGGGCGGGGGAGCGGTCGACCTCGACGTGGGCCGACGACCAGAACGTGCCGGACGGCGTGTCGGTGTACTGGTGGTAGATGGCGTAGGCCTCGTCGGAGCGGAGTACCGCCCGCGGTGCCCACTCCCGGCACACCCGGATGCCGTCGACGATCCCGTTGCGGTCGGTCGGCAGCGGGATCCCGTCGTTCTCGTAGGAGCGGCGGATGACCCCCTGGTCGTCGGTACGCAGGAAGTGCACCGGGATGTCGAGGTGGACCGTGGCCAGATTGGTGAATCGGTGGGCGGCGGTCTCGTAGGAGACGTAGAACCGCTCCTTCAGGTCCTCCACTGCCAGATCGCGGCGCTCCTTGGCGGCGACGAGGCGACCGACCACGGCCGCCTCGGGCATGAGGATGGCGCCGGCGAAGTAGTTGGCGGCCAGGCGTTGGGCCAGGAACTCGGGGTAGTCGGCGGGTACGTCGTGGTCGAGGGCGATGTGTCCCAGCGACTGGAAGATGACGAACCGGGCCGCCCGGGTGCGGAGCGAGTCGCGCTGGGGGATGTAGAGGGCGCCCTTCCGGCGGTCGAGCACCGCCCGGGTCGTGGTGGGGAAGTCCTGCACGGACTTGATCGTGAACCCGAAGTGGTCGGCGAGGTCGAGCACCTCCCGCTGCGACAGCGAGCCGTCACCCTCGTGGCCGATCGCGGCCAGCGCCGTGGCCGCCACCGCCTCGACGTCGGGTCGGTGGTTGTCGTGGTCCCGAGCCTCCTGGCGCAGTTTCACGACCGCCTGTCGGACCTGGTCGAGGTGGTCGGCCGAGCCGG
Organism: Acidimicrobiia bacterium; assembly: GCA_040883295.1. GTDB lineage: Bacteria > Actinomycetota > Acidimicrobiia > Spongiisociales > JAENVV01 > JAHEFX01. Next base: position 4,481 of record JBFLKR010000248.1, on the reverse strand, counting down.
CCTCCGCGTCGCGCCAGGCATCGAAGAGCGAGACGATGTGTTCGAGGGCGTCGTCGGGGGTACCGGCGGTCGGCCGGAACGCCGGTAGGTCGAGGCGTCGATAGAGCGGCTCGTCCTGGATCCGCTCCACCTCGATCTCGAGGGCGGCCCGGCGGGTGGGGGGCTCGGGGTCCAGCAGGTCGGCAGCGGTCACGCCGAGGGCGTCGGCGAGGTCGCCGATGAGCGACAACTTGGGTTCCCGCTTGCCGTTCTCGACCATCGACAGGTAGGGCGCGGGCTTGCCGACCCGCTCGCCGAGCTCGGCGAGGGTCAGCTCCGCGGTCCGGCGCAGGTGCCGGAGCCGCTGACCGAAGACGAGGGGGTCGTAGCCCGCCATGGGTTCTCCGATTGATGTGACCGTCGCTACATGTTAACAATCAACGATCTTGTGGCCAGTGGAGCTTGCCTGATGTGCCACAATGATAAGAACATCCGATCATGTCGCCGACCACTCCCGACGCCGCGGTCGAGATCTCGGGTCCGCCCGAGGTCGACACCGAGGCCATCCTGACTCCCGAGGCCCTCGACTTCGTCGTGGGGCTGCACCACCGCTTCGACGCCCGCCGGCGCGAACTGCTCGCCGCCCGGGCCGGCCGCCAGGTTCGGCTCGACGCCGGTGAGTTGCCCGACTTCCTGGTTGAGACCGCCGAGGTGCGTGCCGGCGACTGGCAGGTCGAGCCGATCCCCTTCGCGGACCTTGCCGACCGACGCGTCGAGATCACGGGTCCGGTCGACCGGAAGATGATGATCAACGCCCTCAACTCGGGCGCCCGCACGTTCATGGCCGACTTCGAGGACTCGAACACGCCGTCGTGGGAGAACCTGATCGACGGTCAGCAGAACCTCGCCGATGCCCACCGGGGCACCCTCCGGCTCGAGACGGAGGACAAGACCTACGAGGTGGGCACCGACCCGGCGACGCTCATCGTGCGGCCCCGCGGTTGGCACCTGCCCGAGAAGCACGTCACCGTCGACGGCGAGCCGATCTCGGGATCGCTCTTCGACTTCGGGCTCTACGCCTTCTGGAACCTTGCCCAGCGCCACGAGGCGGGGACGGGCCTCTACCTCTACCTGCCGAAGCTCGAGTCCCACCTCGAGGCCAGGCTCTGGAACGACGTGTTCGACCACGCCGAGTCGACGCTCGGGGTGCCCACCGGGACGATCAGGGCGACGGTGCTCATCGAGACGATCCTCGCCGCCTTCGAGATGGACGAGATCCTCCACGAACTCCGCACCCATTCCGCGGGGCTCAACGCCGGTCGCTGGGATTACATCTTCTCCGTCATCAAGAAGTTCCGCAACGACCCGTCCCGGGTGCTGCCCGACCGCTCCCAGATCACGATGACGGTTCCCTTCATGCGGGCCTACACGGAACTGCTGGTCCAGACCTGCCACAAGCGCGGCGCCTTTGCCATGGGTGGCATGTCGGCCTTCATCCCCAACCGCCGGGATCCCGTCGTGACGGAGCAGGCGCTCGCCAAGGTAAGGGAGGACAAGCGCCGGGAGGCCACCGATGGCTGCGACGGCACCTGGGTGGCCCACCCCGACCTGGTCCCGGTCGCCATGGAGATGTTCGACGAGGTGCTCGGTGACCGTCCCAACCAGATCGACCGCCAACGGCCCGACGTGTCCGTGTCCGCCGCCGACCTCGTCGACACCGACATCCCCGAAGGCACGATCACCGAGGACGGGATCCGGATGAACGTCGACGTGGGTATCCGCTACCTCACCTCGTGGATCGCCGGGAACGGTGCCGCCGCCATCCACAACCTCATGGAGGACGCCGCCACGGCGGAGATCTCCCGTTCCCAGCTCTGGCAGTGGGTGGCCAACGAAGCCACCACCGACGACGGTCGCCTGATCACGGCCGACCGCATCCGCACCATCGCCGACGACGTCATCGCCGAGCTCGCCGACGAGTGGGGCGCGGCCTTCGCCGACCTCCCCGTCGACGAGGCCCGCGCCGTGTTCGAGGAGGTCGCCCTCGCGGACGACTTCATCGAGTTCCTGACCCTGCCCGCCTACGACCACATCGACTGAAAGGACCCGAAGAGATGCAGATCGACTACGCCGCCCAGGTGGAGGCACTCAAGCTCGACTGGGAGACCAACCCCCGCTGGAAGGGCGTCGAGCGCCCCTACACCGCCGAGGACGTCGTCCGCCTGCGCGGCTCGATGCTGGTCGAGCAGACGATCGCGAAACACGGCGCCGAACAGCTCTGGAAGCAGATGGAGACCGAGCCCTACGTCAACGCCCTCGGGGCGCTCTCGGGCAACCAGGCGGTCCAGATGGTCAAGGCGGGCCTGCAGGCCGTCTACCTGTCGGGCTGGCAGGTCGCCGGCGACGCCAATCTCGCCGCCCAGACCTACCCCGACCAGTCCCTGTACCCGGCCAACTCGGCCCCGGCCCTCGTCCGGCGCATCACCAACGCCCTCACCCGGGCGGACCAGATCGATTGGCAGGAGACCGCCGGCAACCCCGACAAGGACTGGTTCGTGCCGATCATGGCCGACGCCGAGGCCGGTTTCGGCGGGGCGCTGAACGTCTTCGAGCTGACCAAGGCCTTCATCGAGGCCGGCGCCGCCGGCATCCACCTCGAGGACCAGCTCAGCTCGGCGAAGAAGTGCGGTCACATGGGCGGCAAGGTGCTCATCCCCACCCAGCAGCATGTCCAGACGCTCGTCGCCGCCCGGCTGGCGGCGGACGTCATGGGAGTCCCGCTCGTCATCGCCGCCCGCACGGACGCCCTGTCGGCGACGCTCATCACGAGCGACATCGATCCCCGCGACCACGAGTTCATCACGGGCGAGCGGACGAGCGAGGGCTTCTACTACGTGGAGAACGGCCTCGAGTCGCCGATCGCCCGCGGCCTGGCCTACGCCCCCTACGCGGACCTCATCTGGTGTGAGACCTCGACGCCGGACCTCGAGGAGGCGAAGCAGTTCGCCGAGGCGATCCACGCCGAGTTCCCCGACCAGAAGCTCATGTACAACTGCTCGCCGTCGTTCAACTGGAAGGCCTATCTGGACGACGACACGATCGCCCGGTTCCAGAACGACCTCGGTGACATGGGCTACGCGTTCCAGTTCATCACGCTGGCCGGGTTCCACGCCCTCAACCACTCGATGTTCGAGCTGGCGAAGGGCTACAGGGAGCGCCAGATGAGTGCCTACGTGGAGCTGCAGGAGGCGGAGTTCGCCAGCGAGGCGGACGGCTACACGGCCACTCGCCACCAGCGCGAGGTCGGCGCCAACTACTTCGACGACGTCGCCACCGTCATCTCGGCCGGCCAGGCCTCCACCCTGGCGATGGTCGGGTCGACCGAGTCGGAGCAGTTCTAGGCGGCGGCTGCGCCGCCGGTACCGAGTACTCGGTACCGAGACGAGAACGGTGCTCGGTGGCCGGGAGCCGATCCCGGCCACCGAGTAGCGTCGAACCCAGAGAGGGACCAAGGAGCCAACCATGTCCACCATCGTCCACGTCGTCGGGACGGGCACGATCGGGGAGCCCCTCATCGGGCTGCTCGCCGACCATCTCGAGGACTTCGGGATCGACGAGGTCACCTTCATGAAGCGCACCCCGCTCGTGGAGGAGCGCAGCAAGGTCAAGGACCTCATCGACCGCGGCGCCCAACTCGCCGTCCTCCCGGAGCGTCGGGCGTCCTTCGAGGAGCTGGGGCTCACCCCCAAGTTCACCGATGAGGAGGCGCTCGCCCGGGCCACCGTCGTCATCGACTGCACCCCGGCGGGCAACACGCACAAGGCGGGATACGAGTCCCTCGACGGCCCCATCGGGTTCCTCGCCCAGGGCTCGGAGTTCGGGTTCGGGAAGATGTATGCGCGGGGCATCAACGACGAGGCGCTCGTCCACGGCGAGGACCGCTTCCTCCAGATCGTGTCGTGCAACACCCACAACATCTCGGCGATGGTGAAGACACTGGCCATGGACGCCGACGGGTCGTCGCACCTCGTCGACGGCAGGTTCGTCCTGCTCCGCCGGTCCAACGACATCAGCCAGGACGATGCGTTCGTGCCGTCACCGACGGTCGGCCGCCATGCCGACGAGCGGTTCGGCACCCACCACGCGCGGGATGCCCACCGCCTGTTCGAGACGCTCGGCCACGACCTGCCGATCTTCTCGTCGGCGATGAAGCTCCCGACCCAGTACATGCACGCCTTGTGGTTCAGCCTCACCCTCGACCGGGAGATGACCCGGGACGAGGCGATCGACCGCCTGCGGGCCAACCGGCGGGTGGCCCTCACCCACAAGACGTCGGCCAACTCGGTGTTCTCGTTCGGCCGTGACCACGGCTACTACGGCCGGATCCTCAACCAGGCCGTCGTGCCGATCGAGTCGGTCACCGTCCGCAACGGCAACGAGCTCGTGGGCTTCTGTTTCACGAGCCAGGACGGGAACTCCCTGCTCTCGAGCATCGCCGCCTC
>JBFLKR010000247.1:0-2560 GCA_040883295.1 Acidimicrobiia bacterium | reverse complement strand
ATGGTCGTCGCGCCATTGCGGGCCACCGTGGCGTCGTCGCCTGCGCGTCCGACCGTCTCGGCGGTCTCACGGGCCGCCTCGAGCCGGGCGGTGGCGGTCACCAGTTCGTGCTCGGCCCGGCGCCGGGCGAGCGCCGCCCGCTCGGCCCGCTCGGTGGCCAGCACGGCCTCCGTTCGGGCCGCATCGAGATCGTCGACGTCGTCGAGCTCCGGCACCTCGGAGACCGGCCGGGTGCAGACCGGGCACGGCTCGCCGGGCTGCAACTCGGCCGCGAGCAGATGGGCGGCGTGGCCGGCTTCGACGACCCGCAGCGCCGCGGCGGCCTCGGTGGAAGCCCGGGCCGCCGCCTCGACAACGGCGGCGGCCGCCGCGGCGGCCTGCTCCGCGGCTTCGTGGGCAGCCGCTGCGGTCTCGAGGGCTGCCGTGGCCTGCTCCCGTCGGCGTGCGGCGACGGCGAGGGCCTCCTCACGCGCGCCGAGGGCATCGATGGCCGAGGCCAACTCGGCGAGGCGGTCCGGGACCTGGCGATCGAGCGCGTCGTCGAGGGCCGCGTCGGCAGCCTCGTAGGCGGCACGGGCGTCGGCCGCCGCCGCCACCGCCGCCGCCAGCAGGTCCTCGTGGCTGCGGGCCTCCGAGAGGATCGCCTCGACCTCACCGGGCCCCGGCAACCCGGCCAGCGCCCCGGCGATCCGACCCGCCTGCTCCTCGGCGGCGGCCGCTGCCGTGATGGACGCCCCGATGCGGGTCACCACGGCGACGAGGTCGTCGCCGATGGCAGCCAGTTCAACCCGGCGGGCCTCGGCGGCGTCGCGGCTGGCAACCGCCGCCTCGGCACGGTCGCGCAGGTCGTCGAGCTCGGCCCGCGCCTTCTCGGCGGCCGCCAGCTCGGCCTCGACGACCGTCAGTCGCCGGCGCGTGATCGACCGCATCTCCTCGATCACCCCGAATCCGAACAGGCCGGTCAGCACCTTCGCCCCGTCGGCGGGCGAAGCTCCGAGCAGCTGGGCGAACTGGTTCTGGGCGAGCAACACCGAGCGCATGAAGGCGTCGAAGTCGAGACCGACGAGGTCCTCCACGGTGTCGGCGATGCCCTTGGCCTTGTCGGTGACGGTCTCCTGCTTCTCGCCGTCGACCCGGTCCCAGCGTTCGAGCACCTGGCCGCCGGGCCCTTTGGGCTTCACGGTGCGGACCACCCGGTAGGTCACCCCGCCGACCTCGAACCACAACTCGACCTTGGCGTTGCCGGGGGCCTGCTCCCGAGCGGGATCCCAGCGGTTGATGAGGGGTTTGGTGGCGTTGCCGGGCAGGGACGGGGTGCGCCCGTAGAGGGCGAACGTGATGGCGTCGAGGATCGACGACTTGCCCGATCCGGTGGGGCCGACCACGCCGACGAGGGAACGCTCGTGGAAGTCGAACTCCGCCCGGTCGACGTAGGAGCGGAATCCCTCGACCGTGAGTCGGAGTGGCCTCACCGCTCCGCCTCGTCTGCCACGTCGCGGACGAGCTCCGCCAGGGCATCGTCGATCTCGCCATGCACCGAGGCGTGGTAGTCGGCGTACAACTCGTCGAGCCGGCGGCCCGCCACCACGTGGCCCGCCTCGATGTCCTCGGTCTCGAATTCGGCAGCGAGCTTGACCGCGAGCGGGAATCGCTCCCGCCACTCGTCGACCTGGGCGGGGATCGGCGGCCCGTCGGTCTCCACCACCAGGTCGAGCCAGGCGTCGTCGAGGTCGGCACGGACCGACAACGCCTCCCAGCTGCCCGAGGCCCGGACCAGCGGCCGACCGGCCACCAGCGGCACCGACGTCACGGAGGCGGGGCGACCGGGCTCGGCATCGACGAGCACCACCCGCTTCGTCTCCCCCGCCTCCCCGAAGTCGAGTTGCAGCAGCGAGCCCGCGTACTCGCCGCTCGGGGCGCCGGGGACCCGCTGGGGGGCGTGGATGTGGCCGAGCGCCACGTAGGAGAAGTCGTGGTTGACGGCGGCCTTCGTGACGGCGAAGGCCTCGCCGAGGGTGAGTTCCTTCATGCCGGTGGGCCCCCGGCCGGTGCGCACCGTGACGCCGCCGACCATGAAGTGGGCGGCCAGCACGGTGACCGAACCCGACCCGACGACGTGGTCGGCGTGGGCGCCGACGATGGCTCGCATCGTGTCGGCCAGGGTCCCGAACGCCTCGCCCGCGTCCCCCATGAAGTCGACCACCCTCCCGGGCGAGACCCATGGCACGGCGGACACGAGCGCGGTGCCCGACGCCGTCTCGACCTCGACGACGCCACCGGCGGCCGGCGCACGCAGGTCGCCGACGAGGTGGACGCCGAGCGGTGCGAGCACCGGCGCCAACGCCTCGAAGAGTTTCGGGCTGTCGTGGTTGCCGGCCACGACCACCGCGGGCCGCCGGCCGCCGGCGGCGAGTCGGACGAGAGCGTCGAGACCGAGGCTGAGTGCCTCGGGCGCCGGGATCGCCCGGTCGAAGAGGTCGCCGGAGTGCACGACCAGGTCGACGGCCTCGCGGTCGGCGACCTCGACGACCTCGTCGAGGACCGCGCGGTACTCGGGGGT
>JBFLKR010000246.1:0-10215 GCA_040883295.1 Acidimicrobiia bacterium | reverse complement strand
GGGCGCTGCGGGCGCTGGCCGCGGCGCTGGCTCAGTCGGCCGGGTCCGGGTAGGTGATGGCGACCATCTAGCCCGGTGGCGTCGGTGACCGGCGGGTCGGCACGGGTGCCACGTCCTCGGCTTCGGGCATCGACGGCGTCGTACCTCGATCCCGGATCGGGAGGACCGCAGAACGGCTTCACGAACCGCAACACGACGTTCATGGCATGGAACCTCATGCACGCGGCCCGGATGCTGCGCGATCGAGGAGGGTTCCCCGTCGGTGGGAACCAGCGGCGTGCGTGGGACGACGGAGAGCGGTTCGGGTTCCCCGACCCGGGCTAGTCGACGAATGCCACCGACTCGGTGGCGGCGGTGACCACGAAGACCCGGTCGTTGTTGGAGTTCGGGTCGGCCGGTGTCACCCAGAAGGCGGGTCGGCCGGGGGCATAGCCCGTCGTGTAGCCGGCCATCACCTCGCCGTCGGCGAAGACGACCTCCACCTTCCGGCCCAGCCCGCTGCGGTCGGCGTCGTCCCGGTGGCGCTCGGTGGGGTCGCCGTCGAGGTCGTGGACGAAGAACAGCCCCTTCAGGTCGCCGACCCGCACGACCGTGGGGGCGGCGTCGCCCGAGCGCAGGTGGAACTCGGGTGCGTTGGGGCGAAAGTTGGCGGTCGTCCCCTTCAGGATTCGACCGTCGGTGAAGTGGGCGACCACATCGTGCATGGGCCCGTCATCGGCAGGTGACCCGGGTCGGCTTGAGTCACGCCGGCGACAGCCAACGGACCTCGTAGGGGGCGAGGTCGAGGTCCCCGGCTGGCATCGGCACGCCGTCCAGCAGGTCGGCCCCACCCGCGAATCCGAGGTCGGCGAGGCGACGGGCGGTCAGCCGCTGGGTCTCGGCGGTGACGTTCCCGACGACCAGCACCAGGCCGCGAGCGCTGTCCCGGACGAGGCCGAACACGGCGTCGTTGTGGGTCCAGACCGGGAGCGTGTCGGCGGTGGCATGCAGCTGGGGGCTGGCTGCCCGGGCCGACATGATCCTCGCGAGGTCGGTGAACACCCGGCCGGTCGGTGTCGAGGGGTCCTGACGATCCGCGGCCCGGGACCAGTCGACGGCGGGGCGGTGGATCCATCGGTTGTCGCCGGCGTGGCTCGGGTCGTCCCGGAAGCCATGGTCGTTGGTGGTGGCGAGCTCGTCCCCAGACCAGATCAGCGGGATGCCGCCGTGGGCGGCGGCGAGGGCGTGGAGCAGGCGGATGCGGGCGATCGCCAGGTCGACGGCTGCCTCGTCGCCGGTCTCGAGGGCGGTCTCGAGGCCGGCGAGGGAGGCCGTGGTGCCCGAGACCCGGCGGTCGTCGGTGCGGGGGTTGAACTGGAAGACCTCGCCACGGGCGAAGGAGCCCCCGAACGTGCCCGTGTAGAAGTCGGCGAGGAAGGAGCGGTGGGCGTGGTCGTCGAGGCCGACGAGGCCGGCGTCGGCGGGGGTGATTGCCCACCCGATGTCGTCGTGGGAGCGGACGTAGGTGCACCAGGCGGTGGAGCGGGGAATCGATCCGGCCCGCTCGAGGGCGGCGGTGAGGAGGCGGGCGTTGCCCTCGGCGAGTGCCGACCACAAGAGCACCATGAAGAAGTGGTGATAGGCGAGGTGTGATTCCTTGCCGGTCGCCTCCCCGACCCCGAGGTAGGGCTTGGTCTCCTCGATCGGCACGATCGCCTCGGCGAGCAGCAACACCCCGGGGGCGGCGATCCTGGTGACGGCGTGCCAGACCTGCAGGATGGCGTGGGCCTGGGGGAGGTTCTCGCACGTCGTGCCGAGTTCCTTCCACAGGAACGCCACCGCGTCGAGGCGGACGACCTCGGCGCCCCGGTTGGCGAGTCGCAGCAGGACGTCGGTCATCTCGGCGAGGACGACCGGGTTCGAATAGTCGAGGTCCCACTGGTAGTCGTGGAAGGTCGTCCACACCCAGCGATGGATCTCCGGTCGCCAGGTGAAGTTGCCGGGGTCGGTGTCGGGGAAGATCTCGCGGAGGGTCAGCTCGTAGCGGTCGGGCAGGTCGCGGTCGGGGAAGGTCCGGAAGTAGGCGAGGTGGCGGGTATCGCCGGCGAGGGCTGCCCGGGCCCAGGGGTGCGTGTCGGCGGTGTGATTGGCAACGAGGTCGACGCAGAGCGAGATCCCGGCCGCACGGAGCCGGCCGGCGAGTCGCTCCAGGTCGGCCATGGTGCCGAGCCGGGGCTCGACGGCGTCCCAGTCGGCCACGGCGTACCCGCCGTCGTTCTCGCCCTCCCGAGCCGCCAACAGCGGCATCAGGTGGAGGTAGGTGACCCCGAGTGCCCGCAGGTGGTCGATGTGGTCGGCCACCCCGGCGAGGTCCCCGGCGAAGCGGTCGGCGTAGGCGGCGTAGCCCACCATCGACGACTGCTGGAACCAGTCGGGCTCGGCCTGTCGGCGCAGGTCCAGCCGCCGCAGGTCCTCGGGACGCTCGGCATGGCGCCGGGCGGCGATGCCGAGCAGGTCGCCGACGAGGCTGGGGAGCGCGGGCTCGGGATACAGGAGTCGGAGTGGCCGGACGAGGTCGTCGAAGTGGACGTCGACGCGATCCCAGAACACGTCTCGCTCGAACCGGCCCAGGTCGGCAAGTGGTCCGGCGTCGAGTTGGGTGCGGAGGGCCTCGTCGATCAGGGTCGGGTCGATCACGGTCGGGATTCTGGCCGACTCGGTTGACGCCGGTGTCGCGGGGGTGGTTGGCTGGTGACAATGAACCGACTCGCCCTCGTCCGCCTGGCCCTCGCCGGAGTCGTGGCCGCCGCCATGGCGGCGCTGATCAGGCGTGAGCTGGAGTCGCCCGGGTTCCCGGTCGACGGTCCGGCCCGCTGACGCGACGAAACCCCGGCCGGGGGCTCGGGGTCTCGTGCGTGGGTCGCCAGGGACTTGAACCCTGAACCTGCCGGTTAAGAGCCGGATGCTCTGCCAGTTGAGCTAGCGACCCGGTGGCGATGCTAGGGCCCGGCTCCTCGTAGCGGAAGCGCAATCGACAGGCCCTCGATCCAGCCGAGCGTGCGATGGAGCATGAGCCCGGATGCCCGGACTCGGGCGGTGCAGATGCCATGTGGGAGGACCTTGCGACGGTGTCCCGTTCCTGTCGGCTTCCAGTAGGTCTTGATGAAGTCGACGGGTCGGCCGACGACGTGTCGCCAGAAGGCACGCGCCGTGGCCTCATCGTCGCCGTCGTGGAGGTGGAGGGCGACGGCGAAGGCGGCGTTGGGGTCGTGGAACCCCTCGACCCAGTCGACGAACAGTCGGATCGCCGCTGGATCAGTGTTCGACAATCGGAGGTCGCCGGTCTTGCTTCCCTCGCCCCAGTACATCGTGGTGCCTGCCACCCACAGCGAATCGCCCACCAGTTCGAGGGCCTCCCACCGACCTCGCTCCCGCTCGCTTTGGGCTGCCTCACGGTGTCGTCGCTGGGTGTCGCGTGCGCCTCGTCCCGGCTGCGGAACGATGCCTCGGCACCAGACGCCCACCGTCGTCGGAGAGACCCCCGCCTGTGCGGCGATCGCCGCAAGCGTGTACCCCTCGGCTCGCAGTCGTCGGGCTGCTTCCCGCTCCATGCATCGACCGTATCGGTCGGGTGTGACACGGCTGGATGCCCGGTACCCTGCGCCCCCACGGGCCGTGGCGCAGCTTGGTTAGCGCGCAGCGTTTGGGACGCTGAGGTCGTCGGTTCGAATCCGACCGGCCCGACGAGCCGTCAGTGCTGCCGGAACTCCAGTGCCGCGAGTCCCACGGCGGCGACGATCGTGTGGACCGCGCAGGCCGATCGGATGGTCGGCATCCTGGGCCGAACGGGCCCCGAAGCCATGGCACCGATACACTGCCGTCGCCTGCGGGTGTAGCTCAATGGCAGAGCCTCGGCCTTCCAAGCCGATGATGCGGGTTCGATTCCCGTCACCCGCTCCGTCCCTCCCTGCCCCCGTAGCTCAACTGGATAGAGCACCGGGCTTCTATCCCGGGTGTTGCAGGTTCGAGTCCTGCCGGGGGTGCGTTCGAGCGCCGCTCGGACGTTCGAGAACGGCTGCGCCGTTCTCGGCCTGGACATGAGAAACGGGATACGAGGCACGAGCGGTCGACGCCCCCCGTCCCGTGTCCCGGATGGCCCAACGGCGGCAGGCCGGTACCATGGCTACTCGGCGACCGAGCGGTCGCCGCATGGTGGCCGTAGCTCAGTTCGGTTAGAGCGCCTGGTTGTGGTCCAGGAGGTCGCGGGTTCGAATCCCGTCGGTCACCCCGAAGCGGTCGGGCGGCTTTGCCCGACCGTCGTCGTTGGACACAAGGAGCCCCACCCGATGAGTGCCACGGTCTCGGAGGCAGGCGCGTTCGAGCGCCTGATCACCTTCACCGTCCCCGCCGCCGACCTGGCGGCCGCCGAGAACGCCGCCGCCCGCCGGCTCGGCGCCGAGCTCCGCATCCCCGGGTTCCGTCCCGGTCGGGCGCCCCGTCCCCTCGTGGAGGCCCAGGTCGGCAAGGACCGCATCCGGTCCGAGGCCCTGGACCAGGTGCTGCCCGGCGTCGTCGCCACCGTGCTCGAGGACGAGGACATCGAGCCCGCCGCCAGTCCCGGCGTGGAGGCGATCCGTGAGACCGACGAGGGCGTCGAGGTCGATGTCCGGGTGGCGATCTGGCCGACCCTCTCCGAGGCCCCCGACTACGTCGGCCGCGTCGTCGACGTGGAGTCCCCGTCCCTCACGGACGAGGAGATGGAGAACCAACTCACCGCGATCCGCGAACAGTTCGCCGAGGTCACCCCGGTCGAGCGACCTGCCGCCGAGGGCGACATCGTCGTGATCGACCTCGCCGGCGAACGCGACGGAGCACCCTATGAGCCACTGTCCGCCGATGGCCTCTTCCATGAGATCGGGGCCGGCCAGTTGGTCGAGGGCCTCGACGAGGCCGTGACCGGTGCCTCGGCCGGTGAGACGGTCACGTTCGACGGGATCCTCCCCGACGGGTTCGGCGACGAGGCCGGCGACGAGGTCACCTACCAGGTCACGGTCACCGAGGTTCGGGAGAAGGCGCTGCCCGACCTCACCGACGAGTGGGCCGAGGAGAACACGGAGTTCGACACGGCCGCCGAGTTCACCGAGACCCTCGAGCGACGGCTCGGGCAACGGAAGCTCGACGCCGCCTACGACGGGTTCCGCCGCTCGCTCATCGACCTGTTGGTCGCCGAGATCGGGATCGAGATCCCCCAGGCCATCGTGCGCGGGGAGATGGACCGGCTCCTCCACGACTTCTCGCACCGACTCTCGGAGCAGGACATCTCGATCGCCGACTACCTGGCTGTGACCGGCCAGAGCGAGGAGCAGTTCGTCGGCGACCTCGAGGCCCAGGCCCGCCGATCCATCGGCATCGACCTGGTGCTCGACGCCGTCGTCGAGGACGCCGGTATCGAGCTCTCCGACGAGGAGCTGTCGGCGACGCTCGACTCCTTCCGGTCGATGGCGGCCGAGCAGGGGGTCGACGTGGCCGGAACCCCCCAAGAGCAGCGGGTGGTCACTGATATGCTCCGACAGAAGGCCATGGAGACCCTGCTGAAGTCGGCAGCTCCCACCGACGGCGACGGCAACCCCGTCGACTTCGTCGCCCTGGCGGCCGCGCTGGCGGAACCCGAGGGCGACGAATCCGACGACGAGACCCTCGCCGACGACGAGGCGAACGACGAGGCGGACGGCGAGCTCGACGACGGTCGTTGACTCGCTCGGTCCCGACGAGAACACTGAGACCCCCTGGAGGACCGGATGGACGCCCAGAACTACCTCGTACCGACCGTCGTCGAGTCGACCTCACGCGGTGAGCGTGCCTACGACATCTACAGCCGGCTGCTGAAGGACCGCATCATCTTCCTCGGCACCCCCATCGACGACGCGGTGGCGAACCTCATCATGGCCCAGCTCCTCCACCTCGAGTCGGAGGACCCCGACAAGGACATCTTCCTCTACATCAACTCGCCGGGTGGGTCGATCACGTCGCTGTTCGCCATCTACGACACCATGCGGTACATCGGTCCCGATGTGTCGACCGTCTGCATGGGGATGGCCGCCTCGGCGGCGGCCGTCATGCTGGCCGGTGGCGCGAAGGGCAAGCGCTTCGCCCTCCCACACGCCCGGATCATGATGCACCAGCCCCACGGCGGGGCCCAGGGCCAGGCCACCGACATCGAGATCCAGGCCAAGCTCATCATCCAGATGCGCGAGCAGCTCAACCAGATCCTCGCCGAGCACACCGGCCAGGACGTCGAGAAGGTCGCCCGGGACACCGAGCGGGACTACTGGATGCTCGCCGACGAGGCCCAGGAGTACGGGGTCATCGACTCGGTCATCTCCCGGCGCGACCTGGCCGCGGTGCAGAGCGCATAGGGAGGCGAGCGACGGATGGCGAAATTCGGTGAGGGCGGCGACCTCCTCAAATGCAGCTTCTGTGGCAAGTCCCAGAAGCAGGTCCGGAAGCTGATCGCCGGGCCGGGCGTCTACATCTGCGACGAGTGCATCGATCTCTGCAACGAGATCATCGAGGAGGAGTTCGCCGGCACGGAGCAGCCCGAGCAGGTCGAGCTCCCCACCCCCGCCGAGATCCACGGCTTCCTCTCCGAGTACGTCATCGGCCAGGACCGGGCGAAGAAGATCCTCTCGGTCGCGGTCTACAACCACTACAAGCGGGTGCGGGCCGGTCGCAGCAAGGCCGAGTCGGTCGAGCTCGCCAAGTCGAACATCCTGCTCATCGGCCCGACGGGCTCCGGCAAGACCGAGCTCGCCCGCACCCTGGCCCGGCTCCTGAACGTCCCGTTCGCGATTGCCGACGCCACCGCCCTCACCGAAGCGGGCTACGTGGGCGAGGACGTGGAGAACATCCTCCTCAAGCTCATCCAGGCGGCCGACTTCGACACGGCCCGGGCCGAGCAGGGGATCATCTACATCGACGAGATCGACAAGATCGCCCGCAAGGCCGAGAACCCCTCGATCACCCGTGACGTCTCGGGGGAGGGTGTCCAGCAGGCGCTCCTCAAGATCCTCGAGGGCACGGTGGCCTCGGTCCCGCCCCAGGGTGGGCGCAAGCACCCCCACCAGGAGTTCCTCCAGATCGACACGACCAACGTGCTGTTCATCGTCGGTGGCGCCTTCGCCGGGCTCGACAAGGTGATCGGCGATCGGGTCGGGGCACGTTCCATCGGCTTCGGTGCCGACGTCCGGGGCAAGAAGGAGCTCGATGCCGGCGACCTGCTGCCGCAGGTCTCCCCCGAGGACCTCCACCGCTACGGGCTGATCCCCGAGTTCATCGGTCGGCTGCCGGTGGTGGCGACCGTCGACGAGCTCGACGTGGAGTCCCTCGTGCGCATCCTGACCGAGCCCCGGCACTCGCTCGTCAGCCAGTTCCGACGCATGTTCGAGCTCGACGACGCCGAGCTCGCCTTCACACCCGGTGCCCTCGAGGCGATCGCCCAGAAGGCGATGGCGCGCGGGATCGGTGCCCGAGGCCTGCGCTCGATCCTCGAGGAGATCCTCCTCGACACCATGTACGAGCTGCCATCGCGCCCCGACATCACGCGGGTGGAGATCACCGCCGACACGGTCGAGACGACCGCCTCCGACCCGGTCATCCACCTGAGCGAACGCACGGCCTAGGCGGCGGCGAAGCCGCCGTACTCCGGTATTCGCCCCCCGCCTTCGGCGGCGTGGCTCCGTACGTCGGTACTCCTGACCGGACCACAGAGGTACAGAAGTGCAGAAGTACAGAAGTACCGTTCCCCCTACCATCCCCCGTCCCATGCAGCCCACCTACGAACCGTCGTCCTTCGAGGAGCGCTGGTACCCGATCTGGGAGCAGGCCGGGGCCTTCGCCCCCGAGGTGAACCCCGACGGCGATCCGTTCTGCATGGTGATCCCCCCGCCGAACGTCACCGGCCGGCTGCACATGGGCCATGCGCTGAACCACACGCTCTACGACGCCATCATCCGTCGGAAGCGCATGCAGGGCCATGCGGCCCTGTGGGTGCCGGGCACCGACCATGCCGGGATCGCCACCCAGAACGTGGTCGAGCGGGAGCTCGCCGAGGAGGGGATCAGTCGCCACGACCTCGGCCGGGAGGCCTTCGTCGAACAGGTCTGGGCCTGGAAGGAGCGCTACGGCGGCACGATCTCCGACCAGATGCGGCGGCTCGGCGACTCGGTCGATTGGAGTCGCGAGCGATTCACCATGGACGAGGGGCTGAGCCGGGCGGTCCGAGAGGTCTTCGTGCGCCTCTTCGAGGAGGACCTCATCTACCGCGGCCACCGGATCATCAACTGGTGCCCTCGCTGTGGCACCGCGCTCGCCGAGATCGAGGTCGAGTACGAGGACCGCCAGGGCGAGCTCGCCCACCTCGCCTACCCGGCGACGGACGGCTCCACCGAGGTGGTGGTCGCCACGACCCGGGCGGAGACGATGCTCGGCGACACCGCCGTGGCCGTCCATCCCGACGACGAACGGTACGCCCACCTCGTCGGGGGCACCCTCACGCTGCCGCTCGTTGGCCGGGAGATCCCGGTGATCGCCGACCCGCACGTCGACCCCGAGTTCGGCACCGGCGCGGTCAAGGTGACGCCTGCCCACGACCCCAACGACTTCGAGATCGGGGAACGGCACGGCCTCGAGTCGGTCGTGATCATGGATCCCCACGCCATCATCAACGAACATGGCGGACGATTCGCGGGGCTCGACCGATTCGAGGCCCGCAAGGCGGTCAAGGCGGCGCTCGCCGAGGCGGGCGCCCTGCGCGGGGTGGAGGACTACGTCCACTCGGTGGGCCACTGCTACCGCTGCCACACCGTGGTGGAGCCGTATCTCTCCGACCAGTGGTTCGTGCGGGTCACGCCGATCACGACCCCGGCGATCGAAGCGGTGCGGACGGGGGAGAGCCGCTTCGTGCCGGATCGTTGGAAGAACACCTACTTCCACTGGATGGAGAACCTCCGGGACTGGACGATCTCCCGCCAGATCTGGTGGGGCCACCGCATCCCGGCCTGGTACTGCGACGCCTGTGGTGACGACCAGCCCGCCGTCCACGTGAGCCGCACGGACCTGAGCGCCTGTCCCGACTGCGCCGGCCCGATCCGCCAGGACCCGGACGTGCTGGACACGTGGTTCTCGAGCGCCCTGTGGCCGTTCTCGACCCTCGGGTGGCCGGACGAGACGCCCGATCTCGAGCGCTTCTACCCGAACCAGGCCCTCGTCACCGGGTTCGACATCATCTTCTTCTGGGTCGCCCGGATGATGCAGATGGGTATCCACTTCATGGGGGAGGCCCCCTACCCGGACATCGTGATCCACGGCCTGGTCCGCGACCAGGAGGGTCGCAAGATGTCGAAGTCGATCGGCAACGCCATCGACCCCCTCGAGGTGATCGACCAACACGGTGCCGACCCCCTTCGTCTCGCCCTCCTGCAGGCGGCGGCGCCCGGCCAGGACGTGCCCTTCGACCTCGAGTGGGTGGTGGGCGCCCGCAAGTTCGGCAACAAGGTCTGGAACGCGGCCCGCTTCGTCCTCGGCCACGTCGAGTCGGGGTCCGTGCCGCCCGATGGGGGCTACCCCACCGACCCGGCCCCCGAGGACGCCTGGATCCTCTCTCGACTCGCCTCGGTCGCCACGGAGTTCGACGGTCTCGCCGACGAGTACCGCTTCAGCGACGCCTACGGCCGGTTGTACTCGTTCATCTGGTCGGAGGTCTTCGACTGGTACCTCGAGATGGCCAAGGTGGGACTGCGCGATCCCGACCGGGCGGACACGACCCGGACGACGCTCGGCGTGGTGCTCCGCGACGTGCTCAAGCTGCTCCATCCGGCCATGCCCTTCCTGACCGAGGAGCTGTGGTCGCACCTGGTCGGTGACGGCCTGCTGGCGGTGGCCCGCTGGCCCGAGCCGCCGGTCGTCGAAGCCCCCGACGACGTCGAGCCGCTCCGGGAGCTGGTCTCGGCCGCCCGGTCCTTCAAGGCCGAGCACGGGCTGGCACCCCGGGCCCACATCGAGGTGCTCATCGACGTCGACACGATCCCCGCCTGGTGGGGGGAGCAGGCCGCGGCGCTCGCTGCGGTCGGCACCGCCCCCGTCGCCGGCGACCCCGGTCCCGGCCACACCCGACTGGTGGTGGGGGGCCTCGATGCGTACGTCCCCCTCGCCGGGATCATCGACGTCGATGCCGAGCGG
>JBFLKR010000030.1:0-3801 GCA_040883295.1 Acidimicrobiia bacterium | reverse complement strand
TGGTCGGTGTCGTCGAACAGGTACGACGTCGTCTGGTGGATCGGCACCGCCCGCGACCGGTGGTCGGTGTCGGGCACCTGCCCGGCATGGAGGCTCAGCGTGTCGAACGAAAAGTCGTCGGGACGGACCATGGGATCGTGAGGCTACGGCACGATCCAGCTGTGGACGTCGGCCACCAGCGGCGGGAACAGGGCGCCGAACAGGGCCGCCCGCTCCCGGGTACGCACGTCGGCGTGGCGGTCGTCCATCGCCGTGCCGCCCAGCGGGCCCAACAGCAGATGGGCGACGAGGTCGGGCGGTACCCCGATCCGATCGGCCTCGAACCCGCCCCGTCGGCCCACCTCGGGCGGGCCGAACGCCCCGTCCACCACCGGCAGGTCGACCCACGACGTGTACAGGTCGAGCTTCAAGGTGTCGGGTGGCTCGAGTCCCGAGGCGGCGAGGCGCCCGTCCAACTCCGGGCGCAGGGCGTCGAGCACCGCCGGCACGTCGACGACCTTCAGGTAGTAGGCGTACCGACTCGGATGGCGGTCGCCGCCGAGGCTGCCCGCCAGGTCGGCGGGGTCGGCGGGGCGGTCCATGACCGCCACCCGGTCGAAGCCCTCGGCGGCGCCATGGATGGCGGCCGCCGCCCCGGCCTCGGACGGGGCGGCCACCTCCATCACCCAGCTCGTGTCGGGATCGCCCCGGTAGCCGCGAGCCATCGCCGGCCCATCGGGGCCCTCGGCGATGGCGATCGTGTAGTTGGGCGAGGGCACGAGCCACGCCCACTGGTCGGTCGTGTGGGTGAGGGCGACGTCGGCGTGGGCCTGGACCTCGGCCTGGAGGCTCATCAGGAGGGGGATGTCGTCGGCGGTGGCGACACGCGTCGTCCAGCCGTCTGGCAAGGCGGGGCGGTCGGCCTCGAACCGGTCGGGGATGGGGATGGCGTACTCGTACCCGAGTCGACGGTAGAAGTAGGGGATCCCGGTGATGAGGTGGACGAGGGCGTCGGGGAAGGCACCGGGCAAGGCCTCGAACAGCGCCCGCTGGAGGCCACGGCCTTCGTGCCCCTCGGCGGTGGCGACGAACTCGACGTTGAGTGCCGGCATCGTCACCGAGCCGATCCGCAGGTCGCACGGGCAACCGCAGCAGAAGGCCGCGACCGACCCATCAACCTCGGCCACCAGCCACTGGTCGGCCCGGGCCAACGGCCCCTGCAGCGTGTAACGGGCCTCGGCGGCGTCCTCGGGCTCGAGTTGGGCCTCGACGACGGTGCAGATGGCGTCTGCGTCGGCGGAGGCGGCGCGGCGGACGGTGACGGACATGCCGGGAGGCTACGGCGGGTCGTCGACCTCGAGACGCACGCCGACGACGTCGCCCGCGACGAGTCCCTCGGCCTCCCGGACCGCCCGCTTCACGGGCAGCAGGTACGACGCCGAACGCCGGTCCGGGAACAGCGACGTCGACCAGGTCGTGGCTCCCAGGCGGGCGTCGACCCGGACGCTGCCGAATCCGCGACCGGGCGCTGCGAGGTCGGCGATCCCGTCGGCAACCTCGGCCGGGAGGGTGACGAACACCCACGGAGCCTCGCCCGGGTACTCCCAGAGCGATCCTTGGAACTCGAAGGTCCGCCCCACCCGGCGAGCCTAGGGCGTCGCCGCCTCCGCCGCGGCCGCCGGGGCGGTGCCTCGGAAGAGCAACGCCGAGGCCGCCGACGCCACCAGGGCGACGAGCCCGCTCACCACGAACACGCCCCGCACGCCCACGAGCCCCGCCAGCGTGGCGGCCACTGCCATCGACCCGACGCTCGCCCCGGTGACCGTGGCATTGAGCGAAGCGGCCACCCGACCGAGCAGCTCGGGCGGGGTCTCGCGCTGGAGCAGGGTCGACACCGACCCGGTGAGCGGAGCCACGCCAAGGCCGATGGCGAAGAACAGCACCACGAGCCCTGGGAGGCCGGTGACCTGGGAGAGGAGCGCCACCAACACCCCGACCGCGGCCAGGGCCAGCGAGACGATCCGTTGGAGGCCCAGCCGTCGGGAGAGCCAGCCGAGCGAGCTGCCGGCGACGACGAGGCCCACGGTCTGGGCGCCCTCGATGAGCCCGAACCAGGTCTCGGCAAGGCCGAGCTCGCCGATGACGAAGGGGACGGCGAGGGCATTGGTGGCCCCGAGGCCGAACATGGCGACGGCGCCTCCGACGAGTACGCCCAGCAGGATGCGGTTGCGGGCGACGGTGGCGAAGCCGGCGCCGAGCTCGGCCGCCACCGCCCTGATCCCCGCAGTCGTCGGCGTGGCGGACCGTCCCGAGGTCGCCACCCTTCCGACGAAGACGGCGGAGACGAGGAACGTGAGCGCGTCGAGCGTGAAGACGGCGACGAACCCGTCGAAGACGCCGACCAGGAGGCCGGCGGTGGCGGTCCCGAGGACCAGAGCCACCGGTCGGGTCGCCTCGGCCAGTCCGTTGGCTGCGGGGAGGCCGGCCGACGGCACGATCCGGGGGATGAGCGCCGTGCGGGCGGGGGCGAAGAAGGTCCCCACGGATGCGTGGATGAAGACGAGGACGTAGAGGAGCCAGAGTCGGTCGGCACCGACGACCGGGATGAGGAGGACGAGGCCGGCCCGGATGACGTCGGACCAGATCATCACGGCCTTGCGATCGAGGCGGTCGACCCATACCCCGGCGACGAGACCGACGAGGAGGAACGGCAGGGCATTGGCGATGAGCACCCCGGCCACCGCCGCGGTGCCGCCGACGGCCCGCTGGACGAGGAAGAGGAGGCCCATGGTCGTGAGGGCGTCCCCGAAGAACGACACGACCTGGGCGCCCCACAGGAACCGGAAGTCCCGGATGGCGAGGACCTCTCGGGTGGTCATCGGGGTGTGTCCCGGGGGTAGACGGCATGGAAGAACCCCACCGGGATCGACCCGCGCCGCCCGTCGTACTCCTTCTTGCCATACCGCTGGACGAGCTCGTCGAGCTCTTCGATGAGGGCGTGGAGGTCCTCACCGTCCAGGCGCAGGGTCACGAGCGCGATCGACGCCTGTCGCAGATCGGCGTCGCCCCCAAGCAGCTCGCTGCCGGCTTCGCCGTCGGCGATCGGCGCCGTCATCTGGGTCTCGGCCATGCGGAACGCCAACCGCACCACCTCGGCCTGCCCCTCGCTGCCGAATCGCTCCCGGAACACGGCCGACGGTCGGATCGACCGACCCCCGACGCCGAAGACCCGCTCGGTCATGGCGCCCTTGGGCCGTTCCTCGACGACCACCAACAGACCATGGTCGAGCATCTGGTTGACGTGGTGGTACAGCCGGGTCGCCGGCACGTCGAGCGCCTCGGCGGCCTCCTTCACCGTCGCCGGCTCCGAGAGCACGTCGAGCAGCTTCAGCCGAATCGGATTGGACAGGACATCCATGGTGGCGAGGTCGTCGAACTCGAGGACCTCCGGCGGGGTGTAGTCGCTCATCGGCGTCCGGTGCGTACGGGACGGAAGCGTCGAGTCGGGCGGGGGTTCGGCCGGGGGGCATAGCGCTCGGCGGCGAGGCCGGCGAGCGAGGTCGAGTCGATGGGGTACATGGGTCACTCCTTTCTTTCACCCGAACTGTACGTTCAGGTGTCTTGAACGTTCAACCCTCTCAAATTGAACGAGGCGGACCTGAACAGGCGTTGCCGTTCAGACCATGACTTGATATACTTCGGCTCAAGTTTTCTAGACAGTGAGTGACATGGACCCGAATCGATTCACGACGGCGGTGCGCCGCGTACTGGGCACGGCCCAGGACCTGGCGGCCGGCGCCAACCACCAGTACGTCGAACCAG
>JBFLKR010000245.1:0-6596 GCA_040883295.1 Acidimicrobiia bacterium | reverse complement strand
TGGGTGATCAACCTCGAGGAGATCGCCGAGGACGACCTGTTGTAGGGAGGCTCTGGGTACCGGCCGCTCAGGCCTTGGCGGGCTCCGGGCGCACGGCCATCAGGATCACCCAGGCGATGACCGCCCCGACGAGCGGGGCGACCACGACCACCCACAGGGCGTCGAAGGTGCCGGCCGCCACCGCGGGCCCGATGGCCCGGGCCGGGTTGAACGACCCGCCGGTGAAGGGGACGGCGCCGAAGTGCACGGCGGTGAGCGTCAACGGGATGACGATGCCCGCCTTGTCGGGACCGGTCTTGGTCGAGACCAGGATCACCGCCACGAAGACGGCGGTCAGCACGGCCTCGAGCAGGAAGGCCGGGCCGACGTGCTGCTGCGTGCCGAGCCCGTTGTTGATGAAGGTCGCCGCCTCCGACGCCGGTCCCCACGTGGCGATGACCACGGCGTAGGCCGCCAGGATCCCACCGATGACCTGGGCCACGATGTAGCCGAGGGTGTCCCGGCCCGAGATGCGCCGGTCGAGGAGCATGGCGACGGTCACCGCCGGGTTGAAGTGGCCACCCGAGACGTGGCCGACCGCCCAGATCGCCGCCAGGAGCCCGAGCCCGAACCCGAACGGCGCCGTGAGGAGCGGCGGGACGCCGACGGAGGCGCCGGCGACGACGCTGAAGCCGCCCAGGGCAACGAGGATGAAGGTTCCGAGCAGTTCGGCGACGTACCTGCGCACGGTGAGTCCTTTCGGTGGGTGTCCGGTCGAGGCATTCTGACCGCCGGAACAACGGATTGGTTGCACCTACGATCCGCGCATGCATCTGCACCCTCTCGGCGTGGCGATCGGGGTGGGCGTGTCGTTCCTCGTCCTTGGCATCATCACGTTGCTGGGCTGGGGCCTGCTGGCGGTCCTCGGGGTCGAGGACCCGGCGACGACGGCGATCATCGTCGGCGCCCCGGTCGGGGCGGTCGCCGGCGGTTGGCTCGCCGGGCGGACCGCCTTCCGGGCCGTCTTCCATGGGGCCTTCACCGGCGTGGTGTTCGCCGGCCTCGTGATCCTGCTCTCGGTGCTCGACGGCAGCCCGGCACCGGCCATGACGATGGTCGGCTTCCTCGTCGGGGGCGGCGTGCTCGGTGCCGCCGGCGGGTGGCTGGCGCTCCGGCGTCGGGGTGGCGCACGCACCCCCACCTCGTAGACTGGGGGTACCGAGTCCGCCGGGCGTTCGCGGCGTGGTCACACGTCGAGGAAAGTCCGGACTCCGCAGGGCAGGACGCTGGGTAACCCCCAGGCGGCGCGAGCCGATGGACAGTGCAACAGAGAGCAGACCGCCGATGGGCCTTCTGGCCACAGGCAAGGGTGAAACGGTGGGGTAAGAGCCCACCAGCGGGGCGGGCGACCGTCCCGGCTCGGCAAACCCCGTCCGGAGCAAGACCAAGCAGGGAGCGGTTGGCCCGACCGATGCTCCCAGGTGGGTCGCACGAGGCCGTTCGGCAACGACGGTCCCAGATGGATGGACGCCGAGCCTCCTCCGGGAGGCAGACAGAATCCGGCTTACAGGCGGACTCGGCCGGCTCGTGGGGCCCCTTCGGGGGCCCCACCCGCGTCTACGGCGCCGACTTCGTCTCGCCGCTGCCGCCGTCGACGAGCACCCGGTCCCCGAGGGGTTCGTCCAGCGTGACCTCGAGCGGGAACGACGGATTGCCGGGGCAGGTCGCTTCGCCGGCGACGGGCTCGATGAAGACGGTGATCGCCACCTCCGCTCCGGTCTCGGCGACGACCGCCTCGACCCGCCGGCCCTCGGGCACCTCGCCGTTGGCACAGGCCCGCTCGGTCACCGACAGGGTCAGCGTCGACCCGTCGATGGCGGCCGCCTCCCAATCGGCTGCCCCGTAGCCGGGGGTGACGGCCTCGACCGCACAGCCACCCCAGCCGGCCGGCATCCAGTTGCCGTCCATGTCGGGCTGGAACTCGGCGAAGAAGGCCTCGTCGCCGGCGCGGGCGCCGAGCACCAGCCGGTCCGGCTCGGAGATGCCAATGCCCCACCCTGCGGTGGGGAGCCACGACCCCTCCTCGAACGAGAGGAGCACGTCGAGGGCGCCGCGGGCCACCTCGTCGAGCGGATCCAGGAGCAGCTCGCCGTCGGCCGTTGCCCGGACCGGGCCGCAGGCGTAGGTGATCTCGCCGACGTCACCCGCCTCCGGAGGCTGCCACGCATCGATGA
Organism: Acidimicrobiia bacterium; assembly: GCA_040883295.1. Taxonomy (GTDB): domain Bacteria; phylum Actinomycetota; class Acidimicrobiia; order Spongiisociales; family JAENVV01; genus JAHEFX01. The sequence continues at coordinate 4,383 of JBFLKR010000245.1, read as the reverse complement.
GGACGAGCCCCTCGGGGAGGTCGGCGATCCAGTCGCGCATGGCCGCCTCGTTCTCGGCCGCCACCGTCACCACGGCGCGGTTCTCCATGATGTCGGAGTAGCCACTCTCGAACGGCACCGGACCCGAGACGATGTACTCGATCGCACCGTTGATCTCGTCGTAGGTGAAGCGGCCCACGAGCACCGTGACGGAAGCGCCGAGGTACTCCGCCGTGGCGGCGGCCCGCCCGGCGATCGCCTCGGCATCGGGACCGGCGACGCCGACCCAGTAGCGGGTGCCGGCTCCGTTCGTCCACAACCCGGCATAGGCGCCGGTGCCCTCGGACAGGCCTTCGGTGTCCTCCTCGGTCATCTTCCGGCCGAGCACGGCCGCCACCACCGCCATGTGCGGTGGCTCGACGTCCTCGAAGCGGAGATCGGGCTCGAAGCCCTCCCCCGAGACCTCGACCCACGGGGACGTTTCGGCTGGCCCGGTCGTCGTGGTGGAGTCGACGTCGCCGGCGATGCTCGTGGTGCTCGGAGCGGCGTCGTCCGACGTCGATGGGACGACCGACGGCGATCCGTCGACGGGCGTCGCCGATCCGCCACAGCCAGAGACCATGACGGCCAGGGCCGCGAGGATCAGGGCGATTCGTCGCAAGTCCATCCTCCTGGGTTCCCCCTTGGACGGTCGGCCCGATCGAGCGGTTCCCGGATCCGACGGTCCTCGGACGAGGAAGCCTACGGACAGGGCCGTCCGATGCGCCCGTCGCAAGGCATACGACGATACAGAACGTGTCACAGTCGTCGTATACGGTACGGACATGGCCCTCGCCACCCTCGACCTCGCATCGGTTCGCCGGTCGGACGACGACGCCGTCGATGCCCTGCAATCGGCAGCCCGCGACCTGGCCGCCGCCCACGCCGCCTTCGTCCGGGCGGTCGCCGAGGTGGCCGATCGCTCCCCCGACCCGGAGTTCGCCCATCTCGAGGTGGGCACCGCCCTCCGGCTCACCACTCGCACGGCCCAGACGATCACCGACACGGCCTGGACCCTCGTCCACGGGCTGCCGGTCGTGGCCGGCCTGCTCGAACGGGGCACCATCGACTGGGCGAGGGCGCGCCTCCTCGCCCGAGAGCTCGTCCACCTCGACGACGCCGAGGCCCGCACGGTCCTCGCGGCGATCGACGACGTCGGCAACCTGACGACCGGACAGCTCGGCGCCAGGGTGCGGCGGGTGCTCCTCGAGGCCGACCCGGAGGCCGCTCGCCGACGCTACGAGGAGGCGGTGGCCGACCGCCGGGTCGCGACCCACGCCCGACCCGAGGGCACCGGCGACCTCGTCCTGTCGGACCTCCCCTCCGACCGGGTCCATGCCGCCATGCGGCACCTCGACGAATCGGCCCGAGCGATGCGCCGCGCCGGCGACGATCGGTCCATGGACCAACTCCGGGCCGACATCGCCTGCGACCTCCTCACCGGCGGCGGCACCGCCGTCTCGACCGACGTGACGCTGACCATCTCGCTGCCGGCCCTCGTCGGGCTCAGCACCGAGGTGGAGGCGGGTGCCGACCTCGACGGGTGGGGCCCGGTGATCGCCGACGTGGCCCGACAGGTCCTCGATCGCTCCGCCGACGGCACCTGGACGGCCCGGGTCCTCGACCCCGATTCCGGGCTGGCACTCGGCGACGTCGTCACCCGTCGTCGCCCCACGGCGGCCCAGGCCCGAGCTGTCCGGGCCCGCAACCCCCGCTGCGTCTTCCCGGGGTGTCGGGCACCGGCCAGCCGATGCGACCTCGACCATGTCGTGCCGTACTCCCATGGTGGCCCCACCCTCACCTGCAACCTCGCCCCACTCTGCCGCTCCCACCATCGGGCGAGACACGAGGGGGGCTGGTCGTATCGTCTCGACTCCACCACCGGGACCACGACCTGGACCAGTCCGCTCGGCCGCCGATACGGCTCCAACCCCCCGTGACCCAATCGCGGGTTCGATGCCGGCGATACCGGGAATCACCGAGCCGATGCCATCGTTGCCCGCACCATGCCGCCCGCGACCAGGCACTCGACATGAGTGACAGTCCGAACTTCCTGCTCTTCGGGTGGTCGATCGGACGGTCCCTCCTCTCGGTGCGGACGCCCCGGCCATCCGGCAGTGGCGTCTGGGACCACGCCGAGTTCGCACCAATCCTCGGGCACCTCCGGGACCGCGGCACCAGCGCTCTCCCCGAACTGGTGCCCGACATCCGCGAGTACCTCGACACGGCCTCCACGGCCCGCCCCGACACCCTGTGCCGCAACGAAGCGCTCGCCTACTGGATCAACGTCTACAACGCCGGGGCCTTGTTGTTGGCCGCCGAGGTGATGTCGACCGACTCGGGGTCGGTGCTCCGCATCCCCGGCGGGTTCAGCCGGCCTTTCCTACGCGTCGATGGCGAGCACCTCTCGTTGGACGCCGTCGAGCACGCCAAGGTGCGGCGGTTCGGTGACCCCCGCATCCACGCCGCCCTCGTCTGCGGCTCCGTGTCCTGCCCGACGCTGCGTGCCGAGCCCTATCGGGGCTCCAACCTCGACGAGACCCTCGATGCCCAACTCCGCGCCCTGCTGGCCGGTGGCGCCGTGGTGGTGGACCGGTCCGTCGGCCGGCTCTCACTGTCGAAGATCTTCCAGTGGTACGGCGCCGACTTCACCCGCCCGCATCGCATGCCGACGCTGCTCCCCGCCGGCGGCCAGACCGTGCTCACGTCCCTGGGGCCCTGGCTGGACGACGCGATCGCCGACTGGGCCAGCGAGACCTCCCCGACAGTGGAGTTCCTGCCATATGACTGGGGCGTCGCCTGCACCGTGCGCTGACCACCACCCTCCGCCTGCGAGGTGACTGCGCAGTGGCGTAGCGTCCCCCCGATGGACGACCGCATCCCACCCTGGGCACCGTGGGCCTTCGGCATCCCGGCTGCGGCGTTCTTCGTCGGCCTCGCCCTCGACCTACCGACGCTGCGGCTGGTCACCAAACCGATCCCCGTCCTCGTCCTCGCCCTCGTGGTCGCCACGGTCGCCCCCCGCACCCGTTATCGGACGCTCGTGGGCATGGGCCTCGTCTTCGGCGCCACCGGTGACCTCCTCCTCGAACTCGGCCAGTTCGTGCCGGGCCTGGTCGCCTTCCTCATCGGCCACCTCTGGTACCTGGCCGGGCTCTGGGGCCTCGACCGCCGCCTCTCCCCCGGCACGGCGATCCCCTTCGCCATCTGGGGGGTGGGACTCACGGTCGCCCTCGCCGACGGAGCCGGCGACCTCCTGGCTCCCGTGGCCGTCTACGCCGCCGTGCTCTGCATCGCCATGTGGCGGGGCGGGAGCCTGCTGGGCACCGACCTGCCCCGGGCGGCCGTGTGGGCCACGTTCGGGGGCCTCGTCTCCTTCGGCGTCTCCGATTCGCTCATCGCCATCGACCGCTTCGGCCCCGAGGTCCCGGGCGCCCGGTGGGTGATCATGGTCACCTACTGGGCGGCCCAGGCCCTCGTGGCCGGCGGAGCCGTGGCCCTCGACACCCGACACGTCCCCGCCGACGCCTAACCGGGCTGGGGCGACGGCTCCTCGGCGTCGGCGATCGGCCGACTGCGACGGGCGATCGCGGTGGCCGCCACGACGAGGGCGACACCAATGGCCAGACCGACCACCACCAGACGGAGGGCCGGGTCGTCGATGAGCAGCCCGGCCTTGGCTACGGCCAACAGCCCGGTGGCCGTGGCCAGCGCCCGATGCGCCACCGGTTCGAGGTCCCGCAGGGCCGCCCCGGCGAAGAGGATCGTCGCCACGACCACGGGAAGCAGCGGCCACGCCTCCTCGGCGGCCAAGGTGATGGCCGCCCCGCCGAACACGTTGAGTCCGGCGCCCACGACCGCCGCCCGGACCGGCACGACGACCTCGACGAGACCGAGCCCCCACCACGCCAATCCCACGGCGACGGCGATCGTCCCGGCGAGCGCCGCCTCGGCACCGAGGTCGACGCCGAACCACACGGCCGCCCCGACCACACCGGTGCCGGCGACGACGTGGGGCAGCGTGCCGTTGCGCCGCAGGTGGGCGGCGCCGGCTGCCGCCGCCCCCACCAACGCCCCGACCGCCAGCGCCCGCGGGACCTCCGCCCCGAGGGTGTGGGCGGCCAGGCCGGCCGCCCAGCCGACGAGCACCGCCCCGGTCGAGGCCGACACGTCGGCGACCCGGCCGAAGGCCGGGAGTCGGACCGGGGTGATGAGCGAGGCGGCAGCCAGCACGAGGGCGGCGGCGGCGAGCACGAGCACCTGGGTCATGGCGGCCATCCGGTCCCAGGCGAGCACCACGCCGAGCGCTCCGAACCCGAGCGCCATGGCGGCGCCCACGTAGGCGAGGGGCTCGGCGGACTCGCC